>JANNUY010000515.1:0-14440 GCA_031414155.1 Acidobacteriota bacterium | reverse complement strand
GTGCTCAGTTAGGCCGAAGGGCGCTCCCTCAATGCAGCCCTCGCTAACGGTCGGGCTACGGACACGCTTCGCGCTTGCGATTAACGCGAAGCTGTCGAATTGCCTCCCGCGACGTGTTTATCAAACCACGTAATCATTTCCCACAACGTATGTTCGATGGATTCACGGGCCGCATACCCATGCGATTCGTGCGGCAAGGTCACGTAACGCACCGTCGCGCCGTTGCCTTTCAGCGCCTGATAAAAACGGTCTGACTGAATCGGGTGCGTGCCGCTGTTGTTGTCGGCTTCGCCGTGCGTCAGCAAGATCGGTTCTTTCAGTTTGTCGGCGTACATAAACGGCGACACGCGGTAATACATATCTTCGGCTTCCCAGAACGAACGGCGTTCTGATTGAAAGCCGAAAGGCGTGAGCGTGCGGTTATAAGCGCCGCTGCGCGCGATGCCCGCTTTGAAAATGTCGCTGTGTGCCAGCAGGTTCGCCGTCATAAACGCGCCGTAACTGTGGCCGCCTACGCCGACGCGGTTGCGGTCGGTGACGCCCATCTCGACGGCTTTGTCTATCGCGGCTTCGGCGCTGGCGACGACTTGTTCGATGTAAGTGTTATTCACCGTTTCGACATCGCCTACGACGGGCATCGAAGCGTCGTCCAACACGGCATAACCTTGCAGCAAAAAGAACAGATGCGACATACCGGTGATGGTCGTGAACCGATTCGCCGAACCGCTGACTTGTCCCGCCGTGTCGGCATCGTTGAATTCGCGCGGATAAGCCCACACGACCGTCGGCAACGGCGTGCCCGCTTTGTAATCGGGCGGCAGATAGAGCGTGAAAGAAAGCGGTACGCCGTCTTTGCGTTTATAAGTCACGAGTTGTTTTTTGATGCCGCGAATCTGTGGTGTCGGGTCAGGGAAGTTGGTGAGCGCCTGTTTTGAACTGCCACTGCGAATGAAGTAATTCGGCGGCGTAGTCGCGGTTTCATAGCGCGTCATGAATTTCGACCCGTCATCGCTCATCAACGACGTAACCGTTTCATAACTCGTCTCATCGCAGCGCCACAGCCGTTCGGCCTTGAGCGTCGCCAGATTGAACTTGTCGAGGAACGGGCGGTCGCCTTGCGATGAAGCGCCTGCGCCTTCAAGAAAAATGTCTTCACCGTTTTGTCGAATCACGGCTTGTCCGTTAGGCAAACGCTTCATCAACGGTTGACCGGGATCGTTGTAACGATCTTGCGCCGAGCGATTCCAAATCAGTTTGGCGGGTTGAGCCCCAGATTGAAGATTGTCAGCGTTGAGCAAAAACGTACGAGCCTTGCGTGTAACTCGGTCGCTGTCGCGCAGCAAAACCTGTCCACCTTTTTCGAGCCACATCAATCCGGCAAAGCGATGTTCGGTTTTGGCGAGTTCGATAGGTTGCCCGGTGAACGGCGCTTTGAGCATTACCACACGGTCGCGCAACGCGGCTTTCTTTTTCGTCTCGCCGCCATCAAGGGCTTCGACCCACACTAACGTCGCCGGTTCAGTCGCGCGCCAATTGATGGAGCGTGGCGTCGTCGGAACGTTTTCCATCGCCACTTGATCTTGCAACGGCGTACTGGCGACTTTGTGAATGAGCTTGCCGCTCAGGTCCCATACTTCATATTCGTGCGGGAACGAATTTGCTGTCAGCAAATAAGAAAACGGTTTGTGATTCGTCGTGATGAGCAAGTGTTTGCCGTCAGGCGCGATGTCTACGCCGGAATATATCGCGGGCTTGCCGAGGTCAGTGGCTTTGCCGGTTGCCACATTGACGAAAGCCAGTTGCGAAGTTGCGTAAAACTCATACAGCTTTTCATCGTGCGGATTGCGCAACAAATCCTGATAGGTCGGTGCGGGCGTAACCTTGCCGTAATTTTCCTGCACGGTCGGGCCAATGGGCGTAGTGGGCGCAACCGGTGCCGCGCCGCGATTGGCCGGAATTGTTTTGCACAACAACGTCTTGTTGTCAGGCATCCATTGCACGGCATCGCCGCCACCAAAGCCTCCGTCAAATGCGCTGTTGATGAGTACGTTTGAGAGCCGCCGCACTTTTCCTGTCGTGGCCTCGCCGATCCACAACTCAATGCCGTTCGCCAGCGTGTTAGTCAGAGCGAACTGTTTGCCGTCGGGCGACCATTGCGGTGCGCCGAAACTCGCGCCTGCCGGAATCGCAATCGCAATCTCTTTGCCGTCGCTTACGTTTTTCAACGTTAGTTTCGTGACACGCGGCGTCATCTGCGCGCCGTTTGTCATCGGATTGATGCGCGAACCCGCCAGCCGCAGCATCGGCTGCGCGAGTTGCGCGATTGAGGGATAACGCGCGGCCTCGACCAGCATCGTCTTGTCGCGCGTCGGATTGAGCGAGACGTTGGGCGAAGATGGCGCGTTCAATACATCAAGAATCGCTTTGGGCGGTTTTTGGTAAGGTGTTTGAGCGGCGGTCGTATTCAGTAACAAGCCGACCAGCATCAATGACAAGGCGAAAGAGAACAGTCGCATAACGATTCCTCCTCAGGGGTTCGGGGTAGTTTCGGGTTTTTGGTGAAAGGGAATTGAACACTGTCGCGACGGTCAGCCGCGACGCACGAGTACGATAACACGCTTGCCGACCAAAGGGGAAAACGCTAGCTTGTAAAACGTCAGGCGGATTTCAGTCCGCCACTATTTTAGAGGAGTAAACCATGTCCGTAGCAAAAGAACTCAACGACCTCACCGAACTCGAAAGCCTGTGGCAGGCTTCGTACGAAAAGCCGGTGCTGTTTTTCAAACACAGCACGTCCTGCCCGATCAGCGTGCGAGCATATCAACAATTTCAGCAATACCTCGAAGACGAAGCGAGCCAACATGCGCAACACGCTTTGATCATCGTGCAAACGGCACGAGCGCTCAGTAATCGGCTGACTGAACTCAGTGCCATTAAACACGAATCTCCGCAAGCCATTCTGGTGCGCAACGGCCAGCCCGTTTGGCACGATTCACATTTTGAATTGAAGAAACATACGCTGGCTGCCGCCGTGACAACGGCCTAAGTCACCAACCGATTTGCAGGTTGAACTTGAAGGTGCGGCCTTCGTTCAAAGTGTTGGTGATCGCGCCGAAGTTGGGGCTGAGAAGTTCGACGCCGGGTTCGGCGAATTGCGGCGTATTGAATACGTTGTTTGATTCGGCGCGAAACGTAACTTTCAGGTCGTGCTTGAACGACCAGGTACGCGTGAGTGAAGCGTTCACGTTGCGAATGCCGCCTTTGCGAAACGTGTTGCGTCCCAGCGAACCGCGCTCTTCGGTGGGATCAATAAACCCGAAAGCCGATTTGGGTAACATCAACTTTGACGTATTGGGATTGCCGATGGTGCGTCCCAATACGCTAGGGTCAATCACGTTCGGGCGGTCGCCTGCCGTGCCGTCTACGTTGCCGAAGCCGGGGCCGTCGCCGCCGGAAATCACCGTGAACGGCGTACCGGTTTTGAATAGCGCGATGGCCGATAGCGTCCAATCTCGCAGCGCGCGATTGACCACCCGATTGACCAGATGATTCGCGGGCAGGAGCGCGATGCGTTCCCAGCGGTAACTCGTGCGCCAGAGAAAGGCGTGCGGCTGATCGAAATTGCTCAAGGCCTTGAGGTCGGCGTGTACGTTATATTCAGATTGGCTGCGACCCAGCCGTCCGTCATTGTCATAAGCTGTGTTGGTATAAGTGCTGCCCAAGTCAATCGCTTTGCTGAACCAGTAAGAAGCGTCCATCGTCAGCCCGTGCCAGTTGCGCAGGTTCAGCGTCGCGCGTCCCGCGTCGTAATAGCCGCGCGAGCCATTCATCACCAGCCGTATGTCGGCAATATTCGTATTCTCTCGCCGCAAGTTGATGGTTGCGGTGCTTTGTTCGCGTCCGAAACGGTAGTGCGCGCGATTGTCGTAATGCATCGAAAGCAGCTTATGCGCGCGGCTGCCGACGTAACCCAATTGCAGCGAAACGTGCGAGTTCAGCGCCGTTTCCCAACTCAGATTGTATTGGTGTTCGTAAGGCGCAGCCAGCGCCGGGGCGAGCGCGTAAATCGTCGGAACGGCGGAAACATTGCCTGCCAACGGGTTGATGAGCGAAGGGCGATTGACGACGACCTTGCTGTTGCCCGGCGGCGTCTGGCGAATCTGCTGATAAGTCACCGGAAAGATTTCGCCGAAGTGCAGGCCATATGAACCGCGCACTACACCTTTCAACAGAGGGCAAGCATAAGCGAATCCCACGCTCGGCCCGACGTTGTTGCAATCGCAATCATAAGGAATGCGGTTGAGTTGATTAACCTCGCTGGGCGTCGGCATCAATTGATAACGCAACGCGCCATTCACCGTCAGCCGCGGACGCACTTGCCATACGTCACCCGCATAAAACTGCGTTTCCCACTGCCGAAAGCCCCTATGCACATTGCCCAGCGACACGAGATATTGCGTCGGACGACCCTCGCGTAAGTTGGTGAAAGCGTCTTTGCCGAAATCGCTGCCGAAGGCGAACGTGCCGCGATGGGCGTCGGTTTCAGTCCCGTTGAGTTGGCGGCGCAACAGCATCCCGCCCAATGTCAGTTGATGTTTCCCTTGCGTCGTGCGCGCGGCGAAATTGTTGCGAATCAGGTTTTGCGCGCGATCCAGCGGAATGATGCCGTCGGGGCCGAGGAAGCTCAGTCCGGCGATCAACACGAAAGGGCCTACGGCGTTTTTTTCGGGTTCCAGCAAAGTCGTCGTGCGTTCATAACTCGATGTCCAGTTGAGCAACGTATTCGACGAAAGGCTGTGCATATAGGCCCATCGTGCCACATGCGACTTGGTGTCGGTGTTCGGGTTTTGCCCGGCGATCAATTGAAAGGCATCAATGTTTTGCGCCGTGAAAACGTATTGCGCCGTGACTTGCTGGCGCGGTGTCAGGTCGTAATCAACCCGTGCCTGTGCCTGATTTCCGTTGATGATTTGCGGCGCGTTGGTGTTGAGCGCGCGCGGATTGATGTCGGTGCGATTGGGCAACTCTTTGGGATAAGCCGCCAGCATCCGCGCGACCATGGCACGCGTTGCAGGGTCTTCGGCCAGCGGCGTGCGTTCGCTGGGCAGCGGAACGATGACATTGCCGTTGACCATGCCGCGCACTTTTTGCTGACTGCCTTCGACAAACAGCTTGAATTTGTTGCGCTGATCGCTGGTGAAATTAAATCCGTAATCGTTCTCACGCGCGGGTAAGACTTTGCCGACTTGAAAAAAAGAACGCGCAGTAAAGACGCTGTTCAAATGCCCGGCGCGGGCTTCGCCGTGCCAACCCTTTTTCAACGCAGGCAGCGTGACTTGCGCCGAGCGCGGTGGGTTGCCGAAGGCTGCGCCGAAATAACCATTCGCGGCGGCGAATTCGCGCACGAGCGTGGCGCTGACGCCGATGCGCAGATTGAGTTCCTTGAGGGCATTGTTGTCTATGAGATTGAACTGGATGTTTTCATTGCGGCGGCTCTCACCGGCATTGTTATTGGTGTTGCCAAGCAGGTTGAGGTCGGTGCGTTTGTTGTCAGCGGGCTTGTTTTCGGGTTCTTCTTTCGGGGTCACTTCTGGACGCGCGGTCGGCACGCGAGGCTGCTGCGCCAAATTAACAGAGGCGCAAATACTCAAGAACCAGAGCGAAAATATAACTAAGCGCAAACGCATGCGACGATATTCGACAATATCTTTCGACAATATCCGTCCAGCGCTTACTCTGAGGGGTGAGTTGAGTCTGACGGTTAGTTTGAGGTTCAGATCCCGACGGCGTTCTTCCCCGACATATGGGAAGGGCTACGAACGCATAGTTATCAATGATGGTTGATCTGTCAATATGGCGATTCTATTGACTCACTTTTGCAGGGAAAAAGACACAGAGCCTAACGCAAACGTGGCACGTTGAGCGTAAAAGAAACCGTGATCAATTGTTTTTGTCTGAGAAATTGCGACCATACGCGATAATTGCTCGGACGCGGAAAGAACGTGTCGAACGTCACGTCAGGGCCGCCATTGAGTTTGGCGCGTTCGCTTTCGGGCAGGTCTTCATCAACGCTTTCAACCGGATGCGAGTGCAAATAATCCGCCGCGTCTTCGCTCAAAATTAGCGTATGACCCCACGCCGCGAGATAGGGTTTCAAATCAGTCACGAGCGCGCCGCTGCGTGCGTCAGTCAAGTGATAGCGCAACTCAGCCGGGCGCCCCGCGAAAAGTTCCGCCGGTTCAAATTTCAAATCGAAGCGCACGCCGTCCACCGTTTTGCTGAATGACGTGTCGGGTTTCAGGCGGGCTTGCGACGCGAACAAGTCTCCACGAAAGCCTGCGGTGACAAGGTGTTGATGAATGACTTGCGGCGCTCCGCCTTTCGGGAAGAAGTCGCAATAGATTTTGTAATGACCCGCTTGGGGCAGCTTAGTCGTGATAGTGAAGCTGCCGTCTTTTTGCAATTCAGGATGAATGTGTTGGAACTCGTTGAAATCCTGACTGATGACAAAGAGATGAAACAGCATGTCGTGCAGCGGATTGAATTCCTTGATCTGCTTGTCGGTGGCCCCGTTGGTGTTTGGATGAAAAACACTGAAACGCATTTTCACGGGCTGCCCAACCCGTGGAGCTTTAGGCGTCGTTTCCATCCGCACGACGTAATCGCTGGCTTCGGGCGGAGAAGTTTTAACCAACTTCATTTTGCATTTCGGACATGTGCCTTCTTTGTTGTCAGATACGTCAGGATGCATCGGGCACAGGTAAAAATCGTCGCTACTGTTGACGCGCGAGGCTTCGACCTGCACCAGTTTCATCGCGCATTTCGGGCACTTGCCCGGCACTTTGCTCGTCACGTCAACATGCATTGGGCAAACGTAAACATAGGTCTCCGGCTGCTTCGGGTCTTGTGCGAAAGGCGAAAGCCATAAGCCTGCCAACCCCGCCGAAGCCTGTTGCAAAAAAGTTTTACGACTTGAGTACTGCATCTTTTTTTCTATTTCGCTGCCATTCGTTCTTGCATCTTTTTCATATCCTTTGCCACGGTGAACGAAGCCAGCAATAACGTCACCGCCAACGCTGCGGAAATGATCGGCACGATACCGAACGCATCGTGCAAGCCAATCGCTTTGAAGGCTTCGCTCATCTGAGCCGCGCCCGCCGCCGCCATCGCCTGCTTTGCGTAATGATCGCTCAACCAACCCAACACATAAGTGCCGAACGCGCCGCCCAACACATACATAGCGAAGAAATACACTGCCATTGCCGTGCCGCGCAAATGCGGTTCGACGACCTCTTGAATCGCCGGGTAGACCGTCACGTAATAGATGTAAAACAGCATCCAGCCCAGCGCCATCAAGATCATGAAATTCTGAATGTCGCCTTTCGGGCGCTGTAAAGCGAGATAAACCAGCGGCGTCGAAAACACGAAGGAGAGCGACGCGAGCAAGAGCCTGCCGTTCATTATGCGTTTGCGCGCGGCATCAGCCAGCACGCCGCCTAACAATAAGCTGACGACGCCGACCGCGCCCAACACGTAAGCACTGATCGTATTCGCCTGACGAATATCCAACTCGTGATAACGACCCAACAGCGCAGGCATATAAGCGTTCACGGCATAAGCGTTAAAGTTGTGCAACGCGCCCGACAGGCTAATCAGCCAGATCGTAGGAATGCGCAGCACTTGCAGGAAAGGCGATTCGCCCGAAGCAGTGGCAGTTGGTTTGATCTCTTCACTCGCACCACGCATTGGTTCAACGATACGCAACGCCAGCAAAGCCAAAATGACGCCGGGTACGAAGGCGATGAAAAAAGGCACGCGCCAGCCATACGATTTAGCCAGCATGCCGCTCAAAAGGTTGCTGAGAAAAATTCCTATCGGCAGTCCCAACATAAATACCGCCGTCGCTCGCGCCCGTTGCCGCGCCGGAAACAAATCGCCGATCAACGAATTGCCCGCCGGAGAACAACCAGCTTCACCAATCCCTACGCCCATGCGCGCGGCAAAGAGCATCCAATAGCCTCCTGCTATGCCTGACAGCGCCGTGAACACACTCCACAACGAAACGCTCACCGCAAGAATGACGCGGCGTTGTCCGCGATCAGCCCAACGTCCGAGCGGTAATCCTACGACGGCGTAAAGCAGGACGAACGCGGTGCCCATGGCGCCCATCGCCGTGTCGCTCAAGCTCCACTCTTTGCGAATGAGTTCCGTGACCGCTGCTAAAATCTGGCGGTCAAAAAAGTTCATCAGGTTGATGCCGAAAAGTACGGCCAGCGCATACCACGCGCGTCGGTCTTGCTGTGTGGTTTCGTTCATAAGGTTTGCTTTGTTGACGGAGTTGTTAGGTCATTGAGGAATCTCCCACGAAGAGCTTTATAAATCTTCGTGTCTTCTTTGTGTGGCTTCGTGAGAGATTCTTTTAGTTTTTCAGGCCTGCGTTTTTGCCCACCACGCATGCAGGCTCAAGGTGATGAACGCGAGTAAGACTGCTGCCCACGCTACGTTGCGATATTCCCACGAGAACGCAGCGGATTGCGCCCATTGCCCCCAATCGCCCGTGGCCGCTTGCGTTAGATCGGATTCGTCTTTTTGCAAAGCGTTCGCGGCGAATGAGTGCGTGATGCCGTTGTCAGTGATGTGATAAAGCCCGGGTTTGTCGGCGGGCACTTTGACTAACCGCTCGGTAAGCGTCAAGCGGCGTGCGCGTTGGGCGGGATCAATCAGCGAGATATTTGATGAATTTGAAGCGGCCAGCAACTCAGCTTCGCCGCCTAAACGAATGTTCGTAGCGCGCAAGCCCGCGCTTTCAGCCGCGCGCCAATGGCAAAGGTTCCATAACAGCACCGGCCAGTTCGGCGTTTGCTGAAGCGTACTCAACGCAGGTGTCAGGCTCAGATGAATAACGCGCACGCCGTTCTCAGCGATGACTTCAGTGAGTAAATAAATGTTGCCCGCCGTGATGAGCGGACGCCCAGGCAAACCGGCCTGCGGGTTGGCAGCCCACACTACGCCGCCCAGCGACAGGCCATCGGTCAGCGGATGCGAACGATCAATCACAAACGGACCGAGATAACTTGTCGCATTCGTCGCCGCATGAATTTGCAGCGCCCAAACATCAGTCGTGACATTGCCATCGGTAATCAACAACTCTGTGTCAGTCGTCGTGATTGTGATGTTTTCAGCCGCACGCAGAGCCTGTTCAACCAGCGCGCGCAAGTTGCCATCGTTGACTTGCACCGCGACGCGCAACGGACGCGCACGTTCAGGCAACAGCGTCACCGTGTTGTCGAGCGACAGCGCGTCTTCGCCTAAACGCGCTTGCAACGCAGGCGTACCGGCTTTCAAACGATAAGTCAGCCGTTTGATTTCGTTGGGTTGAAACGAGAGCGGTTCCGCTGGAAGTGGCTCTGTCATCTGCAATTTAAAATTTGAAATTTGCGCTTGCGCTGACAGGTTGGCGATTTCGAGCAGCACTAAATCTTCTGCGCCGCGCGATGAACGAGCCGCGTTGACGAAGGCCAGATTCGCTGCCGCGCGTCCGAACGCCCACCATTGCAAGCGGCTGTCACGCTGCGATTCAGTCGGCGCGTGATCGCTGACGACCAGGACACGAGCGCGCGCTCCGCCGAGTTCAAAGGCAAAGGCGACAGCGGCGGAGAGATCAGCTTGCGCGGCTCCGCACGTCCAATGAGACAACAGTTTCGTAATGGCCTGTGAAGTATTCGCCGTTTCGCTTAACAATTGCGGACGCGCCGAAGCCAACACAAAACGCAATGGCGTAAATGACTGACGCGGCAATTCGCGTTCGAGCCGCTGGCGTGCGCGGCTTTGCGGCGTGTCTGTGACACCAGCTTGCATTGAGAATGAATCATCCAACACGACCACGAGCGGCTGGCTCGCCGCGCTCTTACGCCACAACGGCGTCGCCGCTGCCAGCAACAACAACGCCAACGCGATAAGCTCCAGCCAAAACAGTGGCGAACTTTGCCAGCGCTCCCAACGTCGCCCGCTGGCGCGCACTTGCCGCTCGGCCTGCCAAAACATCAGGCTCGAAACTTCGTGCCGCCGTGCGCGCTGTCGTAGCAAATAGATTGCTACGAGCGCGGGCACGGCAAGCAGTAGTCCGTAAAGCAAGGTGGGAAGTGCGAAGGTCGGCATATCAAAAACCAAGTTTTAATCGTTTGGTGAATAGGGGCCTGACCAGACGTAGCAATCTGCTTTTTCGATTAGCTCTTTCGATACTTCCTCGAAACCGAGAGACTGACAACCACCGCTTCCGCCATTGCGTGCTTTCCAGAGCAGCATCCTGTCGGCAAACACATCCTCAAGAAAGTCCAAAACGCTTTCGGTTACTGCGAGGTCTATTCCTTCCTGATTCAATTCTGAATCGTATGGATTGAAATGACTGTGCGTGATTTCGCCTACAAAGATCGTTGCCTCACAGCCATCATCCATAATGTGAAGCTGCCCCACATCAGGATGTTTAGCTGAAAACACAGCGATAGGCTCTGGCGGTGAACCGAATCGTATTGGCTCGCTGAGATATTTTTTTGCAGAGCTGGAATCAGTTTGTCTCTAATCATTTAATCAACGTGCCGATTGCCCGCCGCCTGCCGCAGCGGCATTCGTCTTCTTCAAATACTTGTCGTACCACGCCAGATAGCGTTCATAACGATCCCGCACGTAACTCGGTCGGCTGATGCCGTGGTTTTCGTTGGGATAGATGATGAGTTGCGTGTCTACGCCGAGGCTGCGCAGCGCTTGGTACATCTGTTCGCTGCCAGAAACGGGTACGTTGAAATCTTTCTCGCCGCACAAAAACAACGTAGGCGTCTTGATGCGGTCAGCGTGCAAAAACGGATAACTTAGCTTTTGATAGGTTTGCCATGCTTGCGGATTCCACGGCGGGCCGATCTCGTTGTCGTATTGTGTGATGTATTGATCGCTGCCGTAATAGCTCACCGTGAACGCCGTGCCTGCGCCGCTGGTTGCCACTTTGAACCGCGTATCGCTCGCTATCAAATAGTCAGTCAGGATGCCGCCGTAACTCCACCCGCCTACGCCTAAACGGTCGGGGTCGGCGATGCCAGCCTTGACGATGCTGTCTACGGCGGCGTGCAAGTCTTCGACTTCGAGATGGCCCCAATCCGCCGCGATGGCGCGCGAGAATTTTTGTCCGCGACCTGATGAACCGCGATAATTCACGTTCAACACCGCGTATCCATTCGCCGCAAAGAACTGCCGCTCGAAATTAAACGCAGGATGATCCTGTCCGTTCGGCCCGCCGTGAATGCGCAATAGCAGCGGCACTTTCGTACCTTTCACATAGCCCGCCGGATAAGTCAGCAAGCTGTTCACGACCGTGCCGTCTTTGCTCGTCGCGCTCACGCGTTCGGTGTCGCCGAGTTCGAGTTCTGCCATCAGCGCATCGTTGTGATGCGTGAGTTGGCGCAGGCCCGAACCTCCTGATGACCCTTCCATCGCATAAATTTCGTTGTATTGGTTATTGCCGCCTGCGATGACTACTGAGCGATCAGCCGCACGATTCCAGCTTGAGACAACCGTGGGCGGTTGGATAAGTTTTTCTACTTTGCCAGCGGCGAGATCGAGACGCGCGGGATAAACCGATTGGTCGTCGGTGACGGTGAAATATAACGACTTGCCGTCGGCGCTGAATTGCGCGGCGCTCACGCTGCGATCAAGCGCGTCGGTCGCTCTGACGCGCATCGCGGCGGCGCTGCCATCGCTCGCCACCAAAGCATGATAGCTCATGCTGTAAGCGCCCCATTTCTTTTCATCGGTTTCGAGATAGGCGAGCCACTTGTTGTCAGGACTCCACGTCGCACGGCCTCCGGCCAGACGATTGCCCGGCGTGGTCAACGCTTTTTCAGCCGCACCCGCTTTGGCTTCAGCGACGAAAAGCTGTGCTTCCGGTTCGCGGTCAGGGTCGGCGTTATGATTGCTGGTGAACGCAATGCGCGCTCCGTTGGGCGACCATACTGGTGACGCTTCGTCCCACTTGCCGGTCGTCAGGCGTTCGAGCTTTTTCGTAGCGACTTCAAACAGATAAACAAACGTATGTCGGCCCGAACCCAGATAGCCCTGCCCGTCCTGTTTGAATTTGTAACGATCCAGCACGATGGGTTTTGGCGGTTTGGCTTTGCCGCCCGCTTCGGTGAGCTTGGCGTTCTCTTCGGCTTCGGGGTCGGCGTCGCCAATGGTCAGCGCCAGCCGCGTCGCGTCGGGCGACCATTCATAGCTTTGCAAGCGTCCTTTCACATCAGTCAGTTGCGCAGCTTCACCGCCCGCGCGGTCAAGCAACCACACCTGCGAACCTTTCGCCGTGCCCTTGCGCGACGAAGTGAACGAAAGATATTTGCCGTCAGGGCTCCAACGCGGCGAAGACTCGCCCTCTTCGCCCGCCGTCATCTGTTTCGTCGTTTTGCCGTCGAAACTCGTCATCCAAATATGCGCAGCGCTTTTGTCTTCTTTGGCGTCAATCGCTGAGACGACATACGCGACCCATTGACCGTCAGGCGAAAGCTGCGGGTCGCGCACTTCGCGGAAGCGCGGCAGATCGTCCAACGTGATTTTGCGTTTGGCGGTTTGCGCTGACAACGCAGTGGCAAGAGCTAAAAAGACAAGCAGGAGGCGAGTCGGTTTTTTGATGAGCATGGTTCCTCTCAGTTTCGGGCTAGTTATTTTTTGAAGTTGAATTCGACTTGAACAGCCGTTGTCAGAATATCACGACCATTGTTCCGGCGGGAATGTCGTCGAAAATTTTCTGAATGTCATAAAGGTGCATCACGACGCAGCCCCACGATAAGTGGCGCGGGCCGTCGTTGGGCCATTCCGCCGCCCAGCCGTGAAAGCCGATGCCGCCGCCGAGTCGCGTAGCCTCATTTGTTGCCTTGCGCGCTTCCCAGTTCGCAGTGATCGCGCGCACCTGTTCATCAGCCAGCAATCCATCGGCCTTGCCGCGTGCTGCGTCGTAGCGGTTCGGATAATTCACTTTGATCCAATGCCCACCGTAATAAGCGCCATAAGCGCCCTCGAATTTGCCGCGATGTTTGTGGATGACGAAATACATGCCCTTTGGTGTTTTATTGTCGCCTTGCACGCGCTTATCACCTTTGGCCTGGCCGAGACTGATGTCGTATTCGCCCGCGAGCTTGCCCTTTTGATAACGCTGCATTTGATAATTGGCTTGGTCTACGAGAATAAGCGCGGCCTCATTTTGCGGGACGAACAGCTTGCGCCGCGCCTCAATGAAAGCCGTCGGCGCAGCGTAACGCTCACGAATCCACGCCGCATCTTTGCCATTCGACGAAGGCCAATAGGTCGGCGTGAGCGTCGTGTCCCAACGCAATTCGAGATGCAAGTGTGGGGCAATGGTCTTATCCGGGTCTTGCCCAATCGTGGCGATGCGTTGACGACGTTTGACGATTTCGCCCGGCTTCACCGCCATCGTTTGCAGGTGGGCGTAAAGCGAAAGTATCGCGCGGCGTTCGTGGTTTTCATAAAAAGTGTGTTCAACGATAACGACGTTGCCCCATGGCTGGCCGCATTGCGCCGCGAATTTCACGCGACCGTTGGCCACCGCATAAACCGGCTGCCCCATATCCGTATTGCCGCCGCCGCGTCCGTTCCAGTCTTCGCCCGTGTGCAAACCCAGCGCGTATTGTTCGTTAAACTTCGTCGCCACATACCAGCCTTCGTGTTGTTTGTTGGTTGTGGTGTCAACGTAAGTCCCTTTGCCATTCGCATCGCCAATCGGGAAGTCGAATCCATCAGCGGGTGGGTAGTTGGTTTGCAAGTAAGTGTCGAGAGAGACTTCAACTGCGGGCGCGGCTGGATCGGTTTGATCGCGGCGTTGTGCCTGTGGTTTACGATCACCGCACGCCATTACGCATACACAAAGCAAAAGTAGAAAGGCAGTTCGTTTTCGCATAAGCCCCTGAACGCAAGAGACCGTTTGTTGCTGCGCATCTTCTTTATTTTGCGGTCGCCTGCCAAGCACTTGTGCCAACGCCGCTAGTCATGTCAGCCTCACGTTATGAGTTCATCCAATGCACTGAGCTTTGAAGTACTGCAACAAGACCCGGCATCGCACGCGCGCTTAGGCCGTATTGAAACGGCGCACAGCGTCATCGAAACGCCCGTGTTTATGCCGGTCGGCACGCAAGGCACGGTCAAAGCCCTGACCCAGGAGATGCTCGAACAACTCGACGCGCGCATCATTTTGGGCAATACCTATCATTTGTTTTTGCGTCCCGGCCTCGACGCGATGCTGGCGCTGGGCGGCTTGCATAAATTCAACTCGTGGCCGCGTTCGTTGTTGACCGACAGCGGCGGCTTTCAGGTCTTCAGCCTCAGTGACATCCGCAAGATCAAAGAAGACGGCGTTGAGTTTCGCTCGCACTTGGACGGCTCGAAGCAA
>JANNUY010000514.1:0-4026 GCA_031414155.1 Acidobacteriota bacterium | reverse complement strand
CCCAACGGCGACGTATACAAAACCGACGCCCTCGTGGATTTCGACGACACCAAAGACCTTGCCGTACTCAAAATCAAAGGCTTCAAGTTGCCTACTGTGGCGTTGGGTGATTCCGATAAAACTGAGACGGGGGAAAGCATCGTCGTCATCAGCAGCCCCGAAGGGTTGACCAATTCCCTTTCGACCGGCGTCGTCAGCGGCATGCGACGGCTGGATAACCTGCGCGTCTTTCAGATCACGGCTCCCATCAGCGAAGGTTCGAGCGGCGGCGCGCTCTTTGACGGCAACGGTGCGGTTGTGGGCATCGTGACTTATGTTTTGCGCGCCGGGCAAAACATCAATTTCGCCGTACCGATCAATTACGTGCGCGGCATGGTTGGTGACGAGGCGACCAAGACCTTCGCGCAATTGCCGCCGCGCGCGAACGTCGTCGCGCAAACCCAGCCGTCCCCGCAAGTCGGGGTGGAAAGCGCCGCCAGCCCCCAAGTCAACGCCCCGCAACTCAACCCGGTCGTACGCGCGCGATTGGGCAAAACCCCCCGCGAGCCGCTTTACGATCAACCGGCAGCCGGGCTTACGTTTTTCTATCGTCTGGTAGAGGGCATCGGCGTCACGCGCGATTTTGAATTAGCTGATATGTTGCGTACTGCCGCCATCGAGAAAACCGGCGAGACCGCCGTGACCGAAGATTTCGCCTTGCCTTATCTAACCTCGAATATCGGCCTTGCGCTCGCGCTCAATAAAAGCGACCGCATTCTCGCCAGCACAGAGTTGCTCGTGAACTGGTCGCTTGATGACACACGGCGCACTTTCGGTGACAAATACAAACGCCGCACGGTAGCGGGCAAAGACATACTTGAGTTCAAACCGCAGAAAGAAGCTGACAAAAAACCCGTGACCAACATCGTGGCGACGCTGGATAGCAGCGGCAATGTGCGCTCGGTGAAATTTACGAAAGGCAAGTAAATTTAGGGGAAAGGGATGACCTCTATTTCCTCAATCGGTACGAAATGCCGGACATTGGTTGTCACAACCGGCAATCCTTTGACCCAAGCCGTCGCAGCAATCAAGGCATCAGCCAAGTGATCGCGCAAGTAAGGATAACGTTGCAACAGGTCGGTGTAGGCTTCGGCAATCTCGTCGTCGGGGTTGATGATTCGCATGGTTGCCAGCAAGGCCAGGAGCTTTCGTTTCTCCACATCTCTGATGGGCGGATGTAAAAGTTCTTTGCGTGTCATACGGGCGTAATACCAATCGGTTTCCGTTTGCCGCAAACAATGGCGTGCCTCAACATCACCACGGTGCCATCGAATGATAATGCTGGTATCGAGCAAGCCGCGCGATAGCGTCGCCCACGGCGCATTTTTATTCATCGTCTATATCTTTGGTTTCAACCACACGCAAAAATTCCGCTGGTGTCATCTGATTTCCATCGGGTTTAAACATCTGCTCTGCCCTAACCTGTTCAACGTAAGCCTCCACATCGGCCATATCGGTGCGGTCACGCCACATTCCAAAACCGAGTTCTTCGGCTAAAAGCGTATCCGCCAATTTCAACTTTTGCTCAGACGGCCATGGGCGCGTCATGGTCAATACCTCTTGATAAGTACTCATTGTTTTCTCCTTAGTTTCAGCAAACTCGTTGTTCGTTCGTACACCATATCCCTTGTCAGCCGCGTCATACAACGATGATCTATTGGACAATCCCGGTGCATGCAACGCGCGCATTCGATGCCGTCAACGCGCAGCAATTCAGCCCGTGCGCCCGTCGGCGCAGTCTCAAACTCATTGGTAGGCCCAAACAGCGTCAACGTCGGAGTACCCAACGCGGCGGCCACATGAGCGGGGCCGCTGTCGTTGCTCACCAACAAATCGCAGCTTGCCAGCAAGCCAATCAATTCGCTCATCGAAGTCGCGCCTGCCAGATTCACCGCTTGAGCCGTTCGCATTTGCGCGATGACGGCGGCGGCGTTCTCACGTTCTGAAGCCGCGCCTATCAATACGATTTGCGCGTAGCGTTCACTCGCCAAACGATCAGCCAACGCAGCGAATTTTTCAGTCGGCCAGCATTTCGCGCGGCTGTTCGTTGCCGCCGTATTCAACGCAATCAACGGACGCGCTGTGAGACCGCTCCTCAGTTTGTGAAGCCGCAACAAGGCTTGCGCGGCCTGTTGTTGCGCCGCACTCGCTGTTAGTGAAGCCACCGTGTCGCGTTCAAACGGCTTGCCTGCCAACACCGCTGCTCGTTCAACCACATCAAGATAATCGTGAACCTGATGCCGCCCTTGATGCGCAGCGTCGTGATGCAGCCGATGCGTCAACAACGCCGCGCGTCCGTGCATCGCATAACCAATCCGTAACGGCACGCCTCCCAACCGCGCCAGCAAAGCGGCTTCAAAAGCATTTTGAAAGAGCAGCGCCAGATCGAATTCCCGCGCGCGAATCTCGCGCACAGCTTTGATAAAGGCCGCGACGCCATCTTCTTTGCGGCGATAGGGCATCACTTCGTCAACGAACGGCGAGCCCTCAAACAGCCCAGCCGTGAGCGGCGTAACGAGCAAGGCGATGTGCGCTGACGGAAACACCGCGCGCAACTGCCTCAACGCAGGCGTCGTCATTACGGCATCGCCCAACCAGTTCGTACCGCGTACTAAAATTCGTTTGATCTCAGCCATACAGAAGGCGCGGATTGTTGCGAATGCCTTTTCAATTATCAAACTCCCTTTCACCATCGCGCCCCGATTGTTAGACTGCCCGCCTATGGAAAAAGCAAGAGTTTTGATCGTTGACGACGAACAAGCCGCCCGCACCGGCTTGAGCGAAATCGTATCGGCTTGGGGTTATGAAACGCGTTCGGCGAGCGATGGGCAAGAAGCCGCTGACATCGCGGGCGACTTTCATCCGCACGCCGTCATCACCGACGTATTCATGCCGCGCCTCGATGGTTTCGGCCTGCTCGCCAAGTTGCGCGAAGGGCATCCTGAAACCGCTGTCATTCTGCTGACCGGGCAAGGCACCATCGAAGACGCCGTGCGCGCCGTCAAAGAAGAAGGTGCGTTTTATTATTTCGAGAAACCGATCAACACCAAGCAACTAAACCTCGTGTTGCAACGCGCGATTGAACAGTTCTCGACGCAACAGGAGAACGTGCGACTGCGCCGCCAACTCAGCGAACTCGGCGCGTTCGGCAAACTCGTAGGCAATTCGCATGTAATGCGGCAGGTTTACACGATGATCGAACAGGTGGCGAGTTCGTCGGTGTCGGTGTTGATTACGGGCGAATCGGGCACGGGCAAAGAGGTCGTAGCGCAAACCATTCATCAACTCAGCCCGCGCGCTACGCGGCCTTTCGTACCGATCAATTGCTCGGCAATTCCCGAATCGCTGATGGAATCGGAACTCTTCGGCCACGAACGCGGAGCCTTCACCGGTGCCGTCGCGCGCCGCGACGGCTGTTTTGAACTCGCCAGCAACGGTACGCTGTTTCTCGACGAAATCGCCGAGATGCCTGTGATGTTGCAGGCCAAGTTGTTGCGCGTACTCGAAGATCGCAAAGTGCGGCGGCTGGGCGGCAGCAAGGAAACCACGATTGACGTGCGCGTGCTGGCCGCGACCAACAAAGACCCGCTCGAAGCCGTCCGCAAAGGTGAATTCCGCGAAGACCTGCTCTATCGGCTCAACGTGATTCACATCAAACTGCCGTCCTTGCGCGAACGCCGCGACGACTTGCCGTTGCTCGCCGAACATCTGACTTACGAACTCAGCCGCCGCCACGACCGCCCCGCGCGCGTCGTCTCAAACGACGTGTTGGAAGTTTTCGCGCGCCACCCCTGGCCGGGCAACGTACGCGAATTGCGCAACGTCCTCGAACACGCCGTCATCGTGTGCGACAAACAGCAAATCGAAAAGCAGCACTTGCCCTCGCTCTTTTCTGAAAGCACGCAACTCAAAGTCGAAGACACCATCACCCTGCCCGTCGGCATCGCGCTCGAAGAAGCCGAACGCCAACTCATTCTCAAAACGCTC
>JANNUY010000513.1:0-2336 GCA_031414155.1 Acidobacteriota bacterium | reverse complement strand
CGATGTCTTTAGCGCGGTTCAAAAGCTTTTCGAGAAACTGGCGATGGCCGCCGCGTCGCATGCGTTTGAGTACGTTGGCGCTGGCGTGTTGCAACGGCATATCGAGATAGTTGCAAACCTTTTCTTCCGCCGCCATCACGCGCAGCCATGCGATGCCTTCGACGCGCGCCAATGCTGTCAGCAAAGCGGCGAGGCCGTCTTTCAAACCCAAATCCAAACCGTATTGCGTCGAGTCCTGCGAAATCAGCACCAACTCTTTGACGCCTTGCGCGGCGAGTTGTTCGGCTGCGGCGACAATCGAAGCCGCGCTGCGCGAACGATAGTTGCCACGCATTTGCGGACTCGCTCAAAACGCGCAGGTGTGATCGCAGCCTTCGGCAATTTTGACGTAAGCGAAATGTTTCGGCGTGGCGAGTACGCGCGGCGCGGCTTCGTCATAAAGGTAAGTCGGCAAGCCGCGCGTCATCCATGCGTTCGAGGCGACGAAAGCGGCGTCGGCGGCGCTGACGGCGGCGGGGTCAACGGCGGCGATGATCTTTTCGATCTCACTCGTACCGAGTACGGCATCCACTTCGGGCAATTGCGTGAGCAAGTCTTGCCGATAACGTTCGACGAGACAGCCCGCGACTACGAGGCGTTTTAGGTTGGCCGTGTCTTTCAGGGCAGCCATTTCGAGAATCGTATTGATAGATTCTTCTTTCGCCGATTGAATAAAGCCGCAGGTATTGACGACCATCACGTCGGCGGCTTCGCGGTCGGTGGTCAGTTCGTAACCATGCTTTTTCAGTTGTCCCATCATGACTTCGCTGTCTACGAGATTTTTGGGGCAGCCCAAACTGACGAAGCCAATCTTTTGCGTTTTTTCTGTCATGCGATAAACGAGTTGCAAACTAGCGTTGGAGATTCGGTAAGCAAATTCCATCGTAGCCGTTCGCACATCGTCATCGCAACATCCACAGGCTATCAAAGCAATCTCAAGCAAAGGCGCGAAGACGCCAAGCGAGACAAACCATACGCACTTTTCTTCTTTGTGGCTTTGCGCCTTTGCGTGAAATATTTTTGCCGAAATCTATCGAAAACTGATGCCTGCGCGAAAGCCGACAAAATGCCCTGTGCCGTTGTTCACGAACACTTGATCGCGGACTTCGAACCGCAAGCCGACCCGTTCTTTGAACCAGTAATTAACGCCGCCGCCATAATTGAAACCGCTCGCCGTGCCGTTACGGAAAAACAGCGTATAGCCGCCCGTCACAAACGGTACGACTTTGCCGCTCTTGGTCGCGTTCAAAAAGTGGTAAGAAACGTTCGGCGAAAAAACGCCGAGGCCGCTGCGAAAGCCTGTGACCGTGCTCAAATAAGAGAGTTCAGCGCCTGCGCCTAATCCTTGATAAACCAACCCTTCGACGCCAGCGCCGACTTGCGCACCATTGCCACCGCCATTGGTGACCACGGGCGCGGCAAATGCGTAACCCTGCACCTTGTAATCTTTGGTGTTGTTGCTTTGCGCTTGCGCGCTAATCAATGAAATCAGTAACAAACCGAACGTCATCATTGTGTTTTTTTGTTTTTTCATAGCTTCCTCACTCTCACTCATTAAACTATCTCGACAGTCCGCGCGACTGCCTCTGCCTGACCGCATTGCAAAGCGAATGCCACACGCCAACCTGCGTAAAAACGCCCTTTCGCCTCAGCAGGCCGCCAGCCGAATGCGCCAAGTGCTGCGTAATAACGACAGACGCGCCAGTTTGGTAACGCTTAGGGCTTCGCGTTACGATGCGCTTCCCCCATTTCAACAACCACAAAATTCAACAGGGAGAAGTACCATGAAAAAATCCATTCTGCTGGGCGGCAGCGCCGTCTGCTTGCTATTGGCGTTGATCGCAAGCGCGCAAGTGAATACCAAGACTAATACTGCGACGTGGACGAAACTGTTTGACGGCAAGTCGCTGACCGGCTGGCAAAAGAAAGCCGTACACGACGGCAACGGCGGCGTCTGGGCCGTCGAGAAAGGCGTCATCGTCGCCAATCAGGAACCCGACCACAAAGGCGGTTTGCTCGGCACTGAAAAGCAATACAGCGACTTTGAAATCGAACTCGAGTTCATGGCCGACGACCCAGTAGACACCGGTCTTTTCCTGCGCGTACGTCCCGACGGCATGGGTTATCAGGTCACGATTGATAATCACAAAGACGGCTTTGTCGGCAGCCTTTACGCTCCGGCGGCGGGCGGATTCATTCAACAAAACAAAGCGTGGCGCGACTATTTCAAAGTAGGCAAATGGAACAAGCTGCGCGCTCGCATCGAAGGCCAACCCGCCCACGTCACCGCCTGGTTA
>JANNUY010000512.1:0-7295 GCA_031414155.1 Acidobacteriota bacterium | reverse complement strand
GAATCCCGTCCCCCGCTCCATTTAACCTTTCCTTACTTTTTCAAAATAACTCGCGTCGCTTTCGCTTCAGCTTGCAAAGCTAACTCCATCGCCAGAAAGCAGTGCGCCTGCGGCATCACGGTTTCAGTGCGATTGACGATGTCGTTCACCAGCATTTCGCCATAACGCAACGGTGTATCCTTGCTCTCAACGTATTGCACGCCTTTCCTGTCAACGAGAAACAAATGGTTCGCCCCTGATCGTCCGGCGATGTCTACGTTTTTGCGGACTTCGATATAACCTTCCGTACCCAATACGGTCAGTCGCGTATCACCCCAGGTCGGCAAGCCATCAGGCGTCAGCCAGTCAATGCGCGCGTAACCCATTCCGCCATTGCCGCGCATCATCACATCGCCAAAATCTTCCAGTCCCGGATGTTGCGGATGATGAAAGTTGCCGACTTGCGAAGCTACGATTTCGGCTTTGGTCGAACCGGTGAAGTACAAAAACTGATCGTATTGATGCGCCGCGATGTCACACAAAATGCCGCCGTATTGTTCTTTCACGAAAAACCAGTCAGGCCGCGTAGGCAGATTGGTGCGATGCGGGCCGAGACCTATGGTTTGAATGACTTTGCCGATAGCTCCGGCTTTGACCAACTCGCCCGCTTTGGTCGTAGCCGCGTTCTCAAAGCGTTCGCCAAACATAATCGAAAAGATGCGATGCGTTTGCTGCTGCGTGCGGCGGACTTCGGCTAGTTGCGCAAGCGTCGTCATTCCCGGCTTATCTGACATCACATCTTTTCCGTGTCGCATGGCGTCAATCGCTAATCCCGCCCGCTCGTTCATAATCGCTGCGGTCACGATGAGATGCAGCGACTTATCTTCCAGCACTTCTTTCGCGCTGCGCGCAACATTGGCCTGCGGAAATCGCTTCTGAAAATCCGCCAGCAAGTCAGGTTCTTTTGCGTAAACCCACGCGAGTTCTCCGCCCGCTTTGAGTACCAGACTGGTTTGCGAATTGATGTGTCCGTGATTGAGGCCAATCACGCCGAAACGAATGCGCGGTTTTTGCATAAGATTTTCCTGCTTTTGAATTTGAAGATTGCGACAAGGAATTGCCACTCACTTTATCGGCGACTTTTGGCTGATCGTCAAACCTTTTGGGGCATAAACGAAAAGGCCGCAACCAGTTGAATTTGGTACGGCCTCTTCAGGAAAGTTGTTGTGATGTATTCAAATCTATTGCTCCTGCGGTTGAATAAACAAAGCAGCAAACGCAGCGCGCGGATCAATACGCTGATTGCGTCTCGAATCCATCCATTCGTTTACGGCTTCCATAGTCTTTCTTACTACTGGTTTGGGTTTGGGTTGGGTCTTTCTGAGTTGAATGACCTCACTAATTTGGTCTCGTTTAATCAGTTTCGGTTTGTTCATGACATTTTCCTCTCAATCTCCGCTGCAATTATTCTTTCAATCTATTTGTCTGTTTTATCCGACTATGCCTGCGGGGTATTCCTAATATCCCGCACTATTTGGCTAGCAATCACCGTGCCGTGTCTTACTGTCAGTCGCACGTTCGAGCCTTAAGTTGTTCCCGAATGATTGGAATCGAATTGCTATACGACGAATTGAGAAACTTAGATGAGTAAATTTTAGTGTGTAAATTTTGCAGGGATTGAGGATGCAACTCGTTCAAGCAAGCGTGGCATCTGAAGCCGCGAACTCGACAAGTTTTTTAGAAAAATAAAAAAATCAGTTTTGCATTCTGCAAAGATTGTGCTAGATTGCGATTGAAGCAAGTCCTAGCCAATTGGATTCGTTACCCCGACAGAACTTCTGCTTACATCCCAAAGTCAGAAAGATTAAAGGTCGAGTGAACAAAAAGCCGCCTCGACGGCAACAACTGGTTACCCGAAAGAGAAACTTCAAGCATTAAACGCGGCTACGCGTTTTTCTCTCACACAATTTCGTGGGAACAAGTCATGAGTCGGTTAGGACTCACAGAATAACTACAATTAAAACCACAATGAATGAAATGGAAAAGGTGATGAATATGAGTAAGGCTAAGTTAATCAAAAAAGACTCGCCTAAACAGGAAGAATTAAAGATGCGTCGCAAAACGCGCCGCCAACGTACCCAAATCGTAACGCCAACGCGCAACGCCATTCAAATGACGACCGACTGGCTGAAAACTAAACGGACTGAAACTGTCAATGCCCGCGATGCCTTCGCTGCGCTTTTCAACGAAGCCGATCCGCAATCGGCCTGAGAATGCCTGCTAAAAGTCGCCTGCAAGATTGCACTTCGGTTAAGCCTATTTCTGACCACTCCACACAAACACACACCGTTCTTTTTGGTGCCAGAGCATAGCGAAACATCCTTCCTCCAGCGTTCCGCTTTCACGATGAATGCTTAACCAAGCCGTTGATATAAGCGGACTACCCAATCGGTTACTAACAAAATTGCCACACCAAGCTGTCATTCTGCCTTAACGGTTAGGGTCGAATGCGCGGTTTCGCTACGCGCGGACGAGTCTTAGCGCTTGTCGCTGCTTTGCGCGCTGGCTTGCGAACAAACTGCTTTTTCGTCACAGGCCGTGCGACTGCCTGCACTGCGGTCGGCTTGGCTTTGGCTGGTTGCGCCGTAATAAGAGCTTCCGGCGAAGAAGAGGCATTTGCGTAAAGCTGCAACTGGCGTTCGCTAACGATTTGCCAAGCCGTTGACGCTTCAGCGCTAGCGTCACTCGCTATGCGCTGAAGCGTGAGTTGCGTTTGGGCTTTGCCTGCCGAGCGTTCCTTGCCGCGCAATAAATCCCACGACTTATCAAAGGTAATCTCGGCTTCCTGAGTGCCTTCGCGCTCGCGCAATGTAACCTGTGGCGTCGTAGCAAATTTCAAATAGGTACGTTGAAGCCCCGACAGCACGCGCTGTTTGCGGGTCATCACGTTCGCGCGCGCCACCAGACCGTCGCGATAATAATCCACCTGCGGCGCATAAGTCAGCGCGTGCGCCTTCCAGTTTTGATCGAGCGCGGTTTGCGCCCACTGCCGATAAAATTCACGGATTTCTTTTTCCATCGCAGCCGTTTTAGCCGCTGCATCAATAACCGGAATCGGCTTGATTGTGGGGATAGCGATGACTCCCGGCGCTTCCGGCGAAACCGAAACAACGGGAGAATTAGTTGCGACCAAGGCGCTGGACTGAACCACGCTTTCGCCACGCCAGGCGGCAACGCGGTCGCGCAAACTGCGCGGCAGAGGCATATCGGCAATCCATGCCAATCCGACAATTACGGTTAGCCCCATCAAGCCTGTTAACAACCACAAGCTGCGACGTGGCGGCGGAATGATGGCGAAGTCCGGCGCGCTCACTTCCCTTTCATCTACGACAGGCTCTTCTGCTCGCAGTTCAAACCGTCGTCGCGCGATTTTGCCATCAGGAATCGAAGGCTCAACGACTTCAGCGACCGAATAAGCAGGCTCACCCACAACCATCACATTCGCCACTAGCGCCACATTCGCACGAGGCTGGCGCGGTCGCGTAGCCGGTTCATCTATAAATTGTTGCTGTTCGCGTGGCGTAGGCATCACCGCAGGCAATTCGTCAGGCCAGATGTCTTCGACTTCCATACGTGTCGGAGCCATCAGGGCGCGTGCCAGAGCGTCGGACAATTGCATCGGCGAAGCGAAACGCTGCGCCGGAGCTTTGGCCAGCGCACGCAACATCACGCGCTCAACCGCAGTCGCTAAGTCGGGGCGATATTTCGTAGGCGACAACGGCGCGTCCTGCAAATGGCTCAGCAACACAGCGGACGTGCTGACGTTGTTAAATGGCACACGTCCCGTCAGCATTTCATAAAGAATCACGCCGAGCGCATAAACATCCGAACGCCCCTCGACCGCCGCGCCCGCGCACTGTTCGGGCGAGATGTAATTCGGCGTGCCGATGATGACGTTTTCGTCGGTGAGACCTTGCCATGCGCCTTCGAGTTGTTTGAGTTTGGCGATGCCGAAATCCAGCACGAGAATGCGTTCACTGCTGCCTGAAAAATCGAGCGCGGCGAGCGGTTCGATCATGATGTTGTCGGGCTTGAGGTCGCGGTGAATGATACCCGCCTGATGCGCAGCTTCGGTGCCCGCACAGATTTGCCGCATGATCGCTGCCGCGCGTTCAGGGCGCATTTGCCCATTGCGCGCCGCGTTCAAGCGCATCTCTTCGCGCAGGCTGCGGCCTTCGATCAATTCCATCACGAGATAGGCGCCGCCGTCGGGCAGTACACCGAAATCGTAAACCGCAATTATGTTCGGATGCTTCAAGCGCGCGGCGGCGAGGGCTTCGCGGTGAAAGCGCGCGCGAATAGTTTCATCCTGTAAAAACTCGGCGCGCAAAATTTTTACGGCGATAGGGCGTTCGAGTTGCTCGTGCAAGCCGCGATAAACCGACCCCATGCCGCCGTGCGCGATCAAACGTTCGAGGCGGTACTTGCCTTCCAACACGAGCGGCACGCCGCGTACGTCACGTGTCGGAGCCTGATCATAAAGACAAAACTGGATTTCAGCCTGAAAGCAACGTTGGCAGGTAGGGCAAAAGCGCATCGCTCGATTCTCCGTCGAATTTGCGGGGGGAAAGTTGTTGCAACGATGTGCGCCAAAGGGATTGAGCGCCTATTCGTAGGTGAGGCGGAGAATAGCCGATAGGCGAATGAAAACCAATTCACTGATGACAGAATTCAGGAGCCAGTATTCAGGAGTCAGGAGCTTTACGGAACGCTTGCAATCCGAGGTGCAACACGCACAGCACCAAGCCCACGGTTGCCGGAAGGTAGAGACTGAACGATAAGGCAATCGCGCTGAAAAAAATCGTAATGCTTAAGCCTACGTATTGCGCCCAAACGTTGGGCTGCGAGCGTTGCCGCGTCGTCAGAAAGATCACTAGGCTCACGCCGAACCAGCCAACGAAATTGTGCAACGGAATGCCGTAATAACTGCCCGCTTGTTGCCAACGCCAATAGCCCAACTGATTCGCCGCGAGCGGATCAATCACCAGATCAATCGCCGTCATCCATAACGCAGCAAGCGCGGCTTCCAACCATTTGGACAACCGTAACGGCGCAAGAATCTGTCGCGTATAAGCCAACAGCACCAGCCACGCGCTGAACATCACGACTGGCACGCCGTGCAAGTGCGGTTGCAAAACTTGCGTGTATTCATACGGGCTGAAAATCAGGCCGAACTTCACGCCGTGAATTTCTGACGCGAAACCTAACGCCGCTGCGCCTAACAAGCTCGGCCAATCGCGGCGCGCGCTCGTCGTCCACAAAACGATTACGCCCGCCAGTAACAAAAACAACGAAGCTGCCCACGGCGCTTTCAGCGGCGGCTTGCCGAATACGATGTAGTGAAAAATGCCTCCGGCCCACATCACGGCATAGATGATGAGCAAGATGACGAACAGTTTGTTTAACCGCTTGAATACTTCCAAGCGCCCATCACCTTTCTTCATACCGTTGAATCAACTCGCTCGTAATCTGCGCCGACAGCAATACCGTAGGCGTTCCGCCACCTGGATGCGTCGAACCACCGACGTAATAAAGTCCGTGAAAGTGCCTGTCTTTATTGGGCGGACGCAGAAACGCCTTACGCCAGCCGTGCGAGTGCGCGCCATAAATCGCTCCGCCCGGCATCAGGTAACGCGAAGCGATGCGGCGTGGCGTCCATACATCAGACACCACGATGTCGTTTTCAATATTGGGAAAACCGTTGCGGCGGAGCCGTGCGAATACTCGCTGACGCGCTTCGGCAATCATCTCTTCGCCCCACACGTCGTCGTCATTTGCCGGAGCGTTCGCCATCACGAATAACGCTTCGCCTTCGCCGGGCACGACGCTGCGGTCGGTGCGACTGGGCGCGTTTACATAAATCGTCGGATCAGCCGGAAACGTTCTTTCATCGAACAAGTCGGCGAATTCACGTTCGTAGCTTTCAGAAAACCAGATCGAATGATGCGGCAAGTTGGGCATCGTTTTTTTCACGCCGAACAGAAACACAAGGCCTGACATCGAACGGTCGCGCGGCGGCAGGCCTTTTGCTTTCGGCAATTGCAACATTTCAGGCGCGTCAGAGGCGTCGCCGTTCATTACTACGACATCGGCGGGCAGGCGCGTATTGTCGGCGAGCGTTACGCCGGTTACGCGCGTGCCATCTTTTTCGATTCGAGTGACGCGCGCGTTGGTGAGCAATTCAATGTTTTGGCTTTTCGCCAATGCCAGCAGGCTTTCGACGATGCGATAAAGTCCGCCCATCGCGTACCAACCACCAAACGTGTATTCGATGTAAGGAATCACCGCGAGCGTCGCGGGCGATGCGTAAGGTGACGAGCCAACGTAAGTCGGATAGCGGTTGTAAAGTTGCCGCAGTTGCGGCGAATGAAAATGCGCTTTGACCGCTGCGTCATAATTTCCCCAGCCGTAACGCAACGGCATGTGTTTCATCGCACTGACATCGGCTCCGAACCAGTCCACCGGACGCCGCGTCATAAACGTAGTCTTTGAGACTTCCCACAACTGCGCGCCGAGTTGCATGAAACGCAGGAAGCCATCGGCATCACGCTTGTCGAGTTGTTTCAACGTTTGCAGCCACGCGGGCAAGTCCGCCGTGTATTTGAACCGCGTGCCATCGGCAAAGTTGTAATCGCAAATCGGGCTGATCGGTCTGAGGTCAAGATGGTCTTTGAGCTGGCTACCTGCGGCGGTGAACAGATCTTCAAACACCCACGGCATCGTGATGAGCGACGGGCCGGTGTCAAAACGAAAGCCTTGCGCTTCCCACGAATTCATCTTGCCGCCGAAGGTCGCGCCTTGTTCGCACACGGTCACATGCCAGCCGCGCGGCGCCAGCCGTAAGCTCATTGCAAGTCCGCCTAAACCTCCACCGATGATGACTGCTCGTTTATTCATGTCGTTTGATGATAAGCGCGACCTTTCCAACGCATGCCGCGTCCGCTCTTGCAACGCCAGTAAGAAGACAAGCCTAACGCGATTAACAATGGCTCAGTGAACGGATGCAACAACGCCGACCACAGCGGATGCGCAAAACGCAGCGCGAGCAAAACTCTGACGCCCAACATCAACGCCGCCGCACTCAGCCAAAACTTGTTGAACGTAAACAGCGCCAACCAAAACGGCGCAAGATAAACTGCCAGATGCACCGCGATGAAAAGCCAGAAACTTGCTTCGTGTTGAAACGCGGGAAAGAAGTTTTTCTGAAAGCCCGCCCATATGTCGGCGAACGATTCATACATTCGCACGCGCACTAC
>JANNUY010000511.1:0-1494 GCA_031414155.1 Acidobacteriota bacterium | reverse complement strand
GCTGCTGAACTCGCGCCTTGCTGCAAAGTCGCCAGCACGGTGGGCAAGTCGCCATTCACGATCGCTGCCACGTTCAACCGCAACCCCGGAAACACGCGGCTTTCAATCACGCCATTCGCATCGGCAGCCAGCGGCACGTATTTCTCACCTTGCAAGCTGAACCAATCTATTTGCCGGTCATGCACGCGCCAGACGATGTATTCCTGCACGCCGTTGCGCCGGTAAACAGTGAGCTTTTCGCGCAGGTCATAAGACGCACTGCTCGAAGCGACTTCGACGATCAGTTCAGGCGAGCCTTCGAGGTAATCGTCGGCAGAAATACGCGCGCGTCCGCCGCTGGCTTCCTCGATCCACAGCACGGCGTCGGGTTGTGGTTCGTTGTCGGTGTCAGAACGCAAGGTGGCGTTGTCGGCGAAATCTACGCCGGGCGTGTGGGCGCAATAAACGCCGAGCCACGTCATGATTTTGCCGTGCGGCTTGCCGTGGCTTTTTACTCTGACGGGAGATGGCATATAGACGACTCCTTCGATCAATTCCGCCTTTTTTATTCCGGGCATGGCGTGGTAGCGGCGCTCAAATTCGGCGCGCGTCAAACGGTCGCCGGGTTCCAACGGCAGCGGTTGTGGCGATGGCGCAGATTTCAGCGCGGCAGGTGGTAGGGTTACTTCGGTCAAGGTTGCTGTAGCCATAAATTAGACTCGCTTTCAGAACGTTGCTGCTTGCGGCGGCGGGATTATAGCCCTTGACTGCCGTCAGCCAAACGATATGCGAACGATTGTTGTCGCAAGCGTTGTCGCGTTCGCAGGGCTTCTGTTACCATCCCGGTTCTTTCACATACTGAGCATTTTTCACTACAGAAAGGCCTGATAAACGATGGCAGCTTCGAGCATGGAAAAGATTGTGAGCCTGTGCAAACGGCGCGGGTTCATCTTTGCGAATTCGGAAATTTATGGCGGCATTGGTTCGACGTGGGATTACGGCCCGTTGGGCATCGAACTCAAAAACAACGTGATGCGCGCGTGGTGGCGCGCCGTCGTCTATGACCGCGAAGACATGGAAGGCCTCGACGCCGCCATCCTGATGAACCGCCTCGTCTGGAAGTATTCCGGCCACGAAGCAACTTTTTCCGATCCATTGGTTGATTGCAAAGAATGCGGCAAGCGCAGCCGCGCCGATCATCTCAAAGACGGCAAGTGCAGTTATTGCGGCTCGGCGAATCTGACCGACCCGCGCGCCTTTCTGTTGATGTTCAAAACCAATGTCGGCCCGGTCGAAAGCGATGAGGCACTGGCTTATATGCGGCCTGAAACGGCGCAGGGCATCTTCGTCAATTTTGCCAACGTGCAACAGGCGATGCGGCGCAAGCTGCCGTTTGGCATTGCGCAAATCGGCAAGGCGTTTCGCAACGAAATCACGCCGGGCAATTTCACGTTTCGCACGCGCGAGTTCGAGCAGATGGAAATCGAATTCTTCTGCAAGCCGCCGCAGTATCTG
>JANNUY010000510.1:0-13232 GCA_031414155.1 Acidobacteriota bacterium | reverse complement strand
CCGGCACCAACACCACCCCCGGACAAGACACTCATCCCACCCAAGGTTCAGACCGTCGTCGAATTCGGCGGCCAGACGCGAGACATACAAGGAGACCATCCCGCCAAGTTTCAGGAAGTGCGCGATGTTCCTAAAGGATTCTTTGTTCAGAATTTGAAGCTGGACTTCAAGTCTGCCGATTCTCCTTATCATCTCACGCTGAGAGGATTTGAACTGCGCCAGCTTGACCAGCGTTTCACCGCAGACCTAGGGAAGATTGGAAAATATCGAACGCAATTTATTTGGGACCAAGTCCCTCATTCCTTCGGCACCGGCAGGTCGTTCCTTCAGCAGACTGCGCCTGGGGTTTATCAAGTCAGCGCTACGCTGCGCACGCGCTTGCAGACCCTGACCAGCCCTGAAGCGCGCATCGCTCCGAACGGCCCATTGGATGCGGTCATTCGTCAGGAACTGCTGACTGCGCCCACCACCGAGGTGCGGCTCCGCCGCGATCAAGCCCTTTTCAGGCACAGTTATCAGGCGACTGATAGGGTCGAGTTGCACGTCCAGTTTAGTCGGCTGCGCACGCGCGGAACGCGCCCCATGTCAGTCGGCTCATTCGTCCGGCGGCCTGTTCCTGCCCCCGGCTTCGCAGATACCGGAGGCCTCTGGGAAGGGATCGGACAAGAGTTTCTAGAGCCGCTCGACTATCGGACAACCGATCTCAAAGTAGGGACGCAGTTCACCGGCAAACGATGGAATGCCGGTGTTGATTACGACCTATCACTCTTTCGCAATCGTATCGGATCGCTGACTTTTGAAAACCCTTTTCGGGTCACCGACGAGCAAGGCTGTCTTCCTAATCCAGCCAATCCGGCTGCGCCAACCTGCGGAGCCTCGAATAGATTCCGTCAGGTGCGGTGGCAAAGCGACCTGGCTCCCAACAACGATTCTCACACCATCAATTTTTGGGCGAACGCTGACTTGACGCCGAAAACCCAATTGCGCGGCCTTTTCTCGCTGGCTTACTGGACCCAGAACGATGCGTTCCTGCCGTGGACGCTGAACTCGGCCATTGTGCCAATTAACTGGGACGCCCTTTCCCCGATCAAAAATCCCACTGACGTGAGAGAGCTTCCGGCGCAAAGCCTGAACGGGAAGATGCGCAACATCAATCAGGAATATGCCCTGGTGAACCGCAGTAAAAACTTCCGCTTCCAGGCGCAGTACCGTTCGCAAGACCTGGACACTCAATCACGCTTGATTGATTTCCCGGGCTATGCCGCGTTTGGCGATTCGACGTGGCGCGCGCCGAGAACGGATTTCTATAACTTGCCCATCGAGAACCTCGATTGGGATTTTACCCGCCAGAATCTTTCTGCTGGCTTTCAGTGGAAGATTCTCTCGCCTCGTGAAGTTCCACCACCGCTTAATGTTCCGCCACCTCCAGCGCAGGGCACCCCGCCGCTACAAACTGTTCTGCCGCGTCAGGATTTTCTGTCGCATATGACTTTGAAAGTGGATTATGAGGGCGAGATATGGAACCGGAAGTTTCGGGATGTGAACCGTAACAATGAACACAGCATTAGAAGTCGGCTGGATTTAGATACTACGGCGGGGCTTCGTTTTAAGGCCGATTACCGTTACTCGAATCGGCGGGCGCGGGGTTACAACACCCAGCCCTTGACGTTTTGCCCCGCGAATGCGGTGCCAAATTTGACGCCCCCCGATCAGTGCGCGATAGCTTTCGGCGCAGCTCCGAATACTGGTTACCAGGGCGCTCCGGCGAGTAGTCCCCAAGGTGCCTGGGTAGTAAACTCGTTCACGAGAATGAATAGAGGCCAACCCATTGAATTCAACCTGCTGCGACGGTTTGATCAGACTGATCGAACCCGCAATGACGGAACCTTTACCATTGAGTTTTTACCGAACAGTAGACCGAAGATGAAGGTACCGCCGCCACCAGCCGCTGGCGCGGAAGCCGCTGAAGAAGAAGTTGAACCGACGCCGACGAAGTTCAGCCGCACGAATTTCTCGGCTACTTATCGTTATCTGGCGGAAGGCTATGACCAGAGTTTTTATGGGCGTACCCTCAATCACCTCTCGTTTGTAGACGCCCAGTTCTCGTATACCTTCCTGAACCAAACCTTCTTTTTTGTCAGCTACGCACGAGAGACCAACCGCCTTCGGTATCGGGACCTTGCGCACCTGTTGCCCAATCCCGCCGCTCCTCCCGGCGCTATCGTTCAGGGCGTACTGGCGCAATTCCCCATCGCTAATACCTGGGAGCGCACCAGCCGCAGCAGCTTGGACAATTTTGAAGTCGGCATTAACGCGGCCCCCCAGCAAGGAAGGTGGCAGGTGGATCTTTCCTACGCGGTTTCCTTTGCCCGCGACCGCATCAGTACTTTCAACCCCTTCCTTGTGCGCGCTGACTCGATCCTACATGCAGGGGCGAATCTCTATCCCGACACCGTCATCAGGCGTCAGGACGTGAATATCGCTGTTTCGCGCCGGATCAGAGAGGGTCTCGAAATCGGTATGCGTTACTGGTATGAACCTTACATGCAGGACGATTTCAGCTTCAATACTTTACAGCCCTACGTGCATGGAACGATCTCCAGCGATGTCCCGAAGTATCTTTTTCAGGATGCGCGTTATGGCAGCTACCGCTCCAATGTAGTTACCGTTTTCTTACGTTATTCGATCAGAGGCGCGCAGTAAGGGCGGCGTTGATGCGCCGCCCTTAATTTCAACGCCTTAACTTCAATTTTGACAAAGGAGTCAATGACAGATGAAACGATACGGAATTGCTCTGACAGTTGCTTTGCTGATAGTCGCCCTAATGGCAATGACGAAGTCGCAAGCCCAGGAAAAGCCCAAGGGTGACGCGGTGGCCGGTAAAGCGTTGTATATGACAAGCTGCAAAAAGTGCCACGGCGAATTGGGCGAGGGCGTGCCCAAGATGTATAGGCTGGTGAAAGCGACTCTCGTGCATCTTGGCTCAAAGCAAGCCCAGGACAAGAGCGATGCCGAGATTCGCAAATCAATGACTGACGGCGTTGGCAAAATGCAGGCGATCAAAGACCCCCGCCCACTCACACCCACAGAGTTGGATAACGTCGTGGCCTTCACGCGCACGCTCAAGCAGTAACTCGTCAGCAAATATCAAGTTGGCGTGCAAATTAATTGTGCGCCAACTTGAACCTACTTCGCCACTCCCCCTCATTCAAAAGCTCCACCGCACGCCGATGCCCGCAGCACGCCCCTGATCGTCGAGCGCCGTGAGTTCAAAGCCCCGTTACGTTTTGTCCAATCGCCCAAAGGCGGAGAAGAGTTCCTTTGCTGCGGAAATTATTTTTTGAGGCCGTGAGGTGAATCGCGCGTCGTTCGCGCTTTAACTGATGTGGGTGAACAGTTTCGGCTGCGCACCTGACAATCAATGTTTTCATTGCGTTCATCGAGATGTAGCATAAAAAATCGTGGTGAGCGGTATTTAGAAAACTTTCAAAAAAATTTCAAAAGATTTTCAAGACGCGCGCGCTGCGACCGGCTAAAGTTAGCCTATCGCAAGGAACCACCATTTCAAGTTAATACTCGATGTATGGCGTGGCATTTCCACACCATCCCCACAACCCAAAAGGAGATTTTTTATGAACACGACCAAAACGCTTCGCAACTTGTTAACGCTGGCTTTCTGCTTATTGCTGGGAACATTAGCTGCTCAGGCGCAGGCCACCCGCACGTGGGTCTCAGGCGTAGGCGATGACGTAAACCCGTGCAGCCGCACCGCCCCCTGCAAAACCTTTGCCGGAGCCATCAGCAAGACGGCGGCAGGCGGTGAAATCAACGTGTTGGATGCGGGCGGTTTCGGTGCAGTTACAATTACCAAATCCATCACCATTGACGGTGGAGGTTCTTTCGCTTCGATTCTGGCATCCGGCACGAACGGCATTATTGTCAATGCGGCCATCACCGATGTCGTCACGATTCGCAACCTGAGCATCAATGGAGCCAATACCGGCTTGGACGGCATTCGCTATCTTTCTGCCAGCCGCGTGAATGTCGAGAATTGCGCGATCTTCAATTTTACCGGCCAGGGCATTGATGTCTCGCTCACCAACACCGGCAACCTCAAGGTACTCAACACGACCTTCGAAAAATGCAATGACGGGGTCAATATGACGACGACTGCCGGAACCTTATCGGTCTCACTGGATCGGGTAACCATGGTGGGGCTCACCGTTTCTGGCCTGAATGCACTGGCGGGACAAGCCACCATCAGCAACTCCAACCTGTTCAAAATCGGCACCGTCGCCGTCATCGCCCAGGGTGGCTCGACCATCAATGTTGATAGCTGTCTGTTGAGCAATAACGGCACGGCCATCTCAGCGTCGGCAGCGACCTCGACGGTGCGCATCAGCAACAACAGCATTTATAACAACACGACGGGCATCACTTCAGTCGGCAGCGTCTTCACAGCAGGTAACAACCGCAACGCAGGGAACGCCGTCCCCGGCGGCCCCAACAGCGGATTGATTACCGTGCAATAAGGCGGTTCGCTCAATTCGACTTGCATCTCACGGGGCGGCTTGTTTCAAGGCCGCCCCGTTTTTTCTTATGCGGCCTTGCTGAAACCCGGCCTGTGTTTTAAGTTCAGCCTCAGAGCAAAAGTGAATGGCACAAAAGCCGGAGGTAATCTCAAACACTTCCCTACCTTGTGCTGACGATTCGTTGAACCTTTTCTTCAGGATAATAAAATGATGACACATTGTTACTTGCTGCGGCTAGTTTCTGTTTTCTGTTTAGGCTTCTCTCTCATGGCTTGCGCGTCAGACTCGCGCAATCAACTTCCGCCTGTTCCGGCTGCAACACCGACTAACGCCACGGCGGTGACCACCGCCGAAAAACTTGAAGGCTATCACGACGTCAGCAATTGCAATGGCGTTATGGGCTGGGCCTGGAATCAGGAAAAACCTGACGAACCAGTTAACATTGAGCTTTATGACGACGCTACGTTGCTGGCGACCATCACTGCTGGCGATTTTCGCCAAGACCTATTAGCGGCCCGTATCGGTAACGGCAAACACAGCTTTACGTTTGTCATTCCGGCTTCGCTCAAAGACGGCAAACCACACAAAATCAAGATGAAATTTGCGGGTGTGGATAAGCTGCTCAACGAGACGCCGAGAGAAATCATGTGTGCGCCAGTTACACCTTAAAGCTACGCCCTAATAACCCTGCGTCCGTTGAAAAACCCAGGCTTGAGCATCAGTAAACACGAGTTTCCAACCCGGCCAGACGGGTTGGAAACTCGGCTGGTTTTGCTGCGCAGTGCGCCACGCTTCAGGCACGGTGGGGGTGCTGATAAAAATCCAGCCGACCCGTTGGTTGTTCAACCATTTGAGCCAGCGTTCGTCGGCGGGCCAGTTATATTTCGGCTGAATTACCTGCTGCAAAATACCTGAAGCATCAACCACGCGTGTCTTAAAATAATAATTCAACCAACTGGCTTGAATAACATAAACGGCGTCGTTGCCGGTAAGATGGTTATTCACATATTCGACTGCCGCGAAATGCGCCCAAATGTTACGCAAGTAACTCTCTCGGTCTTCCATTCGCGTAGGCGGCAAACCTTTGGCCCTAATACGATCCTTCACCGTAACTCCGCCAAACCAAAAAGCCACGACGATAAAAACCACGCAAAAGCCATCAACGTAGCGTGGCGCTGGTATAAAACGCGCTAAGAAATTGCGGCTCGCCAGCCACTGAACGCTTTCGCAAAAAGCCAGTATCGCCAGCGGTATGGCGGGCACCCACAGGCGCAATTGCTGCGACGAAAAGAACCAAAAGCCCGTGAACATCAACGCCCACAAGCTCCACCAACGCACCGAACGATTCCACCATGCGACCGCCCAGGCCACCCCCCAGACGCCGATCAAAGGAAACAGCGGCAAGCGATTATCAGGCAAAAACGGAGCCGGTTGATAAATCATATAAACCGGCGCTAACAAAAAATTCGTCAGCGTCTTAGGTACTCCCACCAAATCAATCCAGATACGCAAAGCAGTAACCGTGCTTTTATCACCCCACAAACCCGAACTGCGTTCCGCAAACATAGGCCAAAAAGGATTTCCTGATAGCTTGCCAATCAAGGCGTACCACGGGGCAATCAGTAACAACACGAACCCGGCGCTCAATAAAAGTTGCTTGACGGTCAGCCGCGCACGCCACCACGCCAGCACGGCCAACACCGACGCGCCTGAAAAAAAGACCATCCCCGGTAACTTGCTGCCTGCCGCAAAACCTAACAGCGTCAGCCCTAGCCACCACCACTCACGCGCGCCGTCATCCCAAAAGACCCGCAACGCATATACACCTAAAAAAACAAAACAGGTCAGCCCTAGGTCCACATAAGCTGTCTCTGACAACCACAGAATCAGCGGATGGGCCAGCCAAAAAGCCGCCGCGGTCAGCCCCAGCCACTCGCTACGCTGGCGCTGCCCCCAGGCAAACAACGCGCCCGCAACTAACAGCAAAAATAAATGCTCGACCATTTGCGCGAGAATGTCGTCGTGCAAGGCCAGCCCCCAGACGAACAGCATGTGATTTAATAGCGGGAGTATGGGGAAAATAGCGCCGGGCTGAAGCAAAATCTGTCCGTCGTTGAGATATTGCCGCGCCAACACCAGATGATACATCGTGGCATCCCAATCCATCGGCGGATATTGCGTGGTTAATAGCAATAATATCCAGTAACCCGCCGCGCCTAAAACAAATAATGGATGCTTAATCACCGTTTGCTTAACCGCAAGGTAAACTTCTCGCCGTGACTCACGCGGCGTGCGCGCGTAACGTATGAGCGTAACCAAACAGCCGATGGCAGTTGCAACCCAAATAATTTTCTCGCCGAGTAAACCTGTTACTCCTAAAGCGAACAGCAATAACGCCGCCAACCCCGCGCCTAAGCCCAGCGTGAAAATTCCGCGTTCGAGCCGCGAGTGAAACACCACTTTGCGCAACCACGGCGCACCGAGGCTCGTCATCGCCAGCAACATACACGCGAACCATAGCAGGTGAGCCGTCACCCAGACTGAAACTTCGAGTAACTTAATAAACATAATAATAATAAAAGCCTCTACGGCGTTTGCTGTCGCGCAGAGGCTTTGATAAAGACGTTCGGTTGTTGCCGCCGTTATTGCACAGGGATCGCCGCGCCATTTGGTGCGCCAGGCGTATTATTCCCGGCATTCTTGTTATTTCCGGCGGAATTAACCGTGCCAATCGCACTAATTCCCACGTTATTATTGAAAATGCTGTTATTGTTCAGTCGCACAGTAGCCGGAGCCGAAAGCGCCGCGACCGCCGTACCGTTATTCGTCAACACGCAATTATTCACGTTGATGACCGAGCCACCTTGCGCTGCGATACCAAAACCCGCGATGTTATAAAGTACGGAGTCGTTAATCGTCGCCACGCCAGTTAATAAATTTATTCCGGCGTTCGCCAGATTGACCATGCGCACGCGATCCAATGAAGCTGTCATCACGCCCGCCGTCGTAGACATCGTGATACCGTCATTCGTTTTCTCAAAGGTCGTGTCTGACACTCTCAACGCACCTGAGGCCGACAGCGAAACATCAATGGCCTGGCCGGCAAAGCCATAAATTTTGCAATGCTCGACCGACAACGATTTCCCCGCGAGATAACGGATGCCGTCTCCGCCGGTGCCAACGCCGTTAATATCCAGGTTACGCAAAACTACTACATCGTTAACGCCTGCGTTGACGATGATGCCGTTGCCACCAAGCGATGTCAGCACGCCCGCGATTGATCCGCCACTGCCATCAATCGTGATCGCTTTCGTGATGGTCACTGCGCCGAATCCACCCGGATCGAGTACATTGATTTCACCGCTGGCGGCTGTTTTGCTGATGGCCCCGGCAAAGGTTTTGCACGGCGCGGTGCGGCTGCACGGGTTTGCGTCATCGCCTACACCAGAAACCCAGGTACGGGTCGCCTGCGCGCTAGCGCACAGGCTAACAGTCAGCACGCAGGAAATAAGGGTAAGTAGGTTAAAAAGTGTCGTTCGATTTTTCATATCACATCTCCTTCCGCAAAATACGCGGAAAAATCAGCATTCAAGGGGAACTGCCTGTGGTCAACGATTAATTTACGGAATTAGCCGGAGCTACAACGGCAATCATACTTCAGCATTGAGTTTGATAACTTATTCAGCCTGGCTCGCCAACTGCTTGGGCAATAGGCTGTCAAGGCTGCGAGGTTCAAAAAGCAGCGTGGCATGCTTATGCGGTATCCATTCCGTCTTCCATTTTTTCTCATAGCGACGGCGATTTTCTTCAAACAGCGGATTGTAGTTACCATTCGCGATTAATTGCTTGAACGCCGCTTGTCCGAAATGATGAATAAAGACATCCGCCGCACAAACCACCCGCAATCCGGCGGCTTTAATACGATGCGAATAATCGTCATCTTCAAACATGCCGATACCGAATTGCTCGTCCAGCGGGCCTAACCGTTCATAAGTTTCCCGCCGCAAAGCTACGCAAAACATAGCTAACATAAAAATGTCAGCTACTTGCTGGTCGCGGCTCCAGGTAAGTTGTTGGGCAAAGGCTTCCATCTCGCCCCAGGTGCGATAGTCGGCTTCGACTTTGGCTTCGTTGCCCACGGCATTCGTCAGCGGCCCAACCATGCCAACCGAATCGTCCTGCAAATGGAGTAACAAACGATTAAGCCAACCCGGCGGCACGATGGTGTCGTTATTAAGCAATACAAGATATTCGCCTTTGCTCAGGGCAATCCCCTGATTATTCGCTTTGGCGAAGCCGTAATTATGTTGGTTGAGCAGAATTTTTATCCGGTCATGACGCGCCGCCATCTCTTGCAAATAAGCGGGCGTTCCGTCATCAGAGTGATTATCCACCACAATAATTTCGTAGTTGGCATACTCAGTGTTGCGTAACACGCTTTCCAGGCAAAGCTGAGTCAGCATCTTATTGCGCCACGTCACGATAATAATGCTGGCACACGGCGTATTCGCCGCCAGCCCGCGTGAAATCGAGCGATAACGTTCCTGCCAGGTATGCGTGTGCGCAAACGAACGCCGTTGTTCAGCTAACTCAGGAGAATCCTCCGCCAGCGATTGATCCAGCTTAGTAACAAAATCTTCATGAGTTTTCGCCAAATATACGAATTCGTGATAAGGCAACAACTCGTGCATGTTAGTGGCGACGACCGGCTTGCCGCCGCTCAGGTATTCATAGAGCTTGACCGGGTCGGTAGCTTCCGTGATCGCGTTAATCTTGAACGGAATAATGCAGGCATCGAAATGATAAAGATACTGCGGCATGGTTTCGTAAGGCTGCTGGCCGAGTAACTTAACGTTCGGTAAGACCCGTAAGGCAGATACGTCTACGTCAAAAACGCCGCCCAATAAAACAAACTGATATTGAGGCCGCTCTTTAGCAATGCGTTCCATCAACGCCAAGTCAAACCAGTCGGCAATCGCACCGTAATAACCAATAACCGGCTGGCCTTGCTTCTTTGTCAGCAAGGTATTCGGCTGGCAACGCTGTTCAAAAAAATCGTAATCCACACCGTTACGCGCCAGGGTTAGTGTGCCGCAGTCGTGTTGCCATTTGTGGTAAAGACGCTGCGCCGTCACGACTACCTCATCGCACTCTTTCACCAGTTGCCGTTCCATTTGCAAAATTGCCGGGCTGATGCCGGGAAAGTTTTCCCACTCATCCATACAATCATAAATGGTTTGCCAGCCCCATTGTTTAGCGGTAGCCAGCGCCAGCTTGCCCCACGAGGCAATCATCACGTAAGCAATTGCCGCATCAATTTGAAAAATACGCCGCAACTCTGCCAGCGAATCCATCAATTCCTGCTGGTTAACGCCCTGAATGACTTCGCCGTAAACGTCGGGCAAGCGTTGCGCGGCCAACGTCACTTCATAGATGTTTTCTTTTATCTCACGCACCGCAACGCGCGGGTTCGTGTTGAAAGGCAGGCTGTTCGTGGTACTCAAATAAAAAACGCGATGCCCGTCCGCCGCATATTGCGACATGATTTGTTGCGGGCGCTGGTAGCGAAAATCCCAATCAATAATCGAAAAACAAACCACATCGGGGCGATGAACATCGGTCGCCTCAAAGGCCTGGGGCAAGGTGGCAAGCTCAAGCTGCTCGTCCGCCAAATGCGGCAGCAACGTGAGCGCCTGATACCCCGTTTCTAACTGCGTATCAGAGGCTTCGGTCGCAGAGGGAGAATTTGATAAGGCCGCTAGTTCGGCGGGGGTATAAAACTGAGGTTTGCCTCGTTTCAAATGTTTTTTCACTGCGGGCGGCAAGACTCGCAGCAAAATACGTTTGATCAACGCCCGCGTTTGCCAGTACCAGCGTTGATAGGTCAGCCATTGCAACGGATGGCGCAACAGGCTAACCACGGGAAGCATTACCGGAAGCAGGGAATGCAACCAGCGCTGCCCTTGCTTTACTACGTGCCGGATGCGCGAGCCTTTGATTTGGCGCAACTCCTGCTGGGTCAAAAAGAGTTCCTGCCGAAGCCAGGCGATCCCATCGTCACGCTGTTGCAAAGATTCGAGCGCACGCCGGTATGCCACAGCAAGAGTTTTCACCTCTTCGCGCAACGCTGCTAATTCATGGGTTGAATGGTGATCTTGATTCAAAATCGTCGGATGGTCCGCTGTCACTTCCCGATAAAGGGTTGGCGCGGAACCTGATAAATCGGTAAAACTTGGTGGATTAACCGTTCGAGGTGTAGGAAAACTTGTGGGGAGCTTTCTTTTCACGAACATTCACTAAACGCGGAATTTAATTGAACAGTAATGGGTACGGAGCGACTGAAATGTAGTTTTTCGCGCTCAAAAAGGCAAGAAGGGTAAAAGATGAAAACCAAGGTTTGGAATCATAGAGCCAATTCATAGGCCTGATGGTGACAACCATTGGCAACCCAGACCTGCTGGTTCCGCCGCACGCCGTTGCGCTCTTTACGCTTGCTCTGACCCTCGTTACTATGCGCGACCATATGACTATCAAAACTTTGCTCTTGCTCGCACTGGCAGCAGTTGCGTTGTTTTACCTAGCCGTCTGGGTACGCGCAATTTTGCGTGAACGCGCCGAACATCAGGACGTCACACCTTCGCCCGTACAAATTGCCATTGGCGCGATTGCGAATTTCTTCGACACATTCGGCATCGGCTCGTTCGCAACCACGACGGCGATGTGGCGCAACTTGAAGATGATCCGCGACGAACGGCTGCCGGGCACGCTTAACGTAGGCCATACGCTGCCCACCATCGCGCAAGCCTTTATCTTCATTCAAACAGTGGAAGTGGACATCCGCACGCTGCTCGCCCTGATCGTCGCGGCAGTGCTGGGCATGACCATCGGCGCAAAATACGTAGCGACCTGGCCGCGTCGCCGCGTGCAATACGGCATGAGCATCGCGCTGTTCGTCGCGGCTTGTTTGTTCATCCGCGAAATCTATTTGGCTTACACGCAACAAAGCACAGCGGCATCTGGGGCGCTCGCATTAACTGGCGGATTACTGGTACTGGGCTTCATCGGCAATTTTATGCTCGGCGCGCTGATGTCGCTCGGCATCGGTTTATATGGCCCCTGTATGATTATGATTGCGTTGCTCGGCATGAATCCGAAAGCCGCCTTCCCGATCATGATGGGTTCGTGCGCGTTCCTGATGCCGATGGGCAGCACGCAATACATTCAACAAAAGGGCTACGACTTGCGCGCCGCGTTGGGCTTGGCGCTTGGCGGCGTGCCTGCCGTGCTGGCGGCGGTTTATATCGTCAAAGAGATGAATGTGAAATACGTGCGCTGGGTCGTCGTGGCGGTGGTCTTGTATACGGCGATTTCGCTGCTGCGTTCGGCGTTGAGTAACCAGCAAAAAACATCGGAGGAAGTATGAACATAGAAGCTGCGGATTACCCACAAATCGTCAAGGCCCCTGGCGTATGTGGCGGCGAGGCCATCATCGAAGGTACGCGCATCGCCGTGTGGCATGTGGTCGGCTATTACTACAAAGTCGGATTGTCGGTTGAAGACATATTGGCCGAATGGGATTACTTGAAGCCTGCACAAGTGTTCAGCGCATTGGCCTATTATCACGACCACCGCGCAGAAGTTGATGCAGTGCGCGCTGCCAACAGCTATGAACCTACTCAAGTAGAACAACTTTCTTATGCCGCCTAAATTGCATTTGGACGAACATCTTTCTCCGCGGCTGGCGCTGCAATTGCGAATGCATGGCTTTGATGTGACCTGCACGCACGAACAAGCCATGCTGGCAGATGACGATGACGATGACGATGACGAACAATTAGCTTTTGCGGCGCTCAATGAACGCGCGCTGGTGACATTCAATCATAAAGACTTTGCCACTCGCCACGCGCAATATCTGGCAAATGGTCAAGCGCATTGGGGCATTATCCTGTCCACGGAAGAAGCGCCCAGCGCGATACGTCACCGGCTCTTGCGCTTGCTCAACTCTCTTTCTGCCGAAGAACTAATTAACCAGTTACGCTGGCTGAATGAATTCAAATAACCGTAACCATATGGCAACACCACAACCCGCACTCGCTCATCCCGCGTTGGCTGATTATCGCATCGCCGATACGTCCAAGATACTCACGCCCGCCCTGTTGATTTACCCTGAGATAGTGCGCGCCAATATCGCGGCGACGATTCGCGTACTGGGCGGCGACGCCAATCGTTGGCGTCCGCATGTGAAAACCTCGAAGCTCGGCTTTGTGATGCGCGAACTCGCCGCGCAAGGCGTCGTCAACGTCAAATGCGCTACCACGCTCGAACTCATCACTGCCGCCGAAGCTGGCGCGACGGATTTGCTGGTTGCCTATCCGATGATGGGAGCCAACGCGCAGCGCGTCATCGCGCTCGCCACGCAAATGCCTAGCAAGCGCATTTCTGCTCTGGTTGAAAACGCAGCACAGATTGCCGCGTGGGCGAATTCAACCATCAGTCTTTTCATTGATGTGAATGGCGGACTCGACCGCACCGGCATCAATCAGTATCGCATCGCTGAGATCATCGAACTCGCGCACGCCATCGAAGCCGCCGGATTGGTTTTTCGCGGCTTGCACTATTACGACGGACACATGAGCAAGCACGCCGATTTGGCGACACGCGAAGTGATGGCGCATCAGGGCTACGATCAACTGATGCAAC
>JANNUY010000509.1:0-4289 GCA_031414155.1 Acidobacteriota bacterium | reverse complement strand
GCTTTGTCTTGAATGCGTGCTTTCGGATATTCGTGTTCTACGATGAGGAAGGTCTTTTCTACGTCGAGCTTGAGCAATTCGCGTGCGGCGAGTTGATGGTCGAGCCAGTCCACCGTGCGGTTTTGCAGATAAGCCAGTGGGTCGTGTTTCGCCGTACCCGGCAATTCGTGTTCGCAGAGAATGACTTGCTTCTTCCACGCATTGAGCAAGTCTGCGGGATTCGCTGAAGGCTCGCCGTTCACCATATCGCCGCGTTCGACCGTTTGCCCGCCGTAACCCCACGCCGACACGCCTTTCACATCAGTCACCTGGCCTTTGACGTGAAAGCCGCCAATCAAAAAGTTGTAGCCCGTGTCTTTCAAATACTGAAAGATTGAGCGCGTATCCTGTCCCATCAAAATCGCGTGCGACGGGTCGTAGTGAATGCGGAACTGATCGCCGACTTTGTGTTTCTCACAAATGCGATGCAGCGCAATCCAAGTGCCCGGCGTATAAGCGATGTTGTTGTGCCAGTTGTCGCCGGGAACCCAACCCGGCATCGGGCATTGTTCGTTGCGATAAACGAGGCCGCGCGCTTTGCACTCTTTCAACAGCGGGATGAAGTTCTGCTCGAAATCAATCAGGTTCGCATCCATATTGAGTTGCTGGTTGCGTCCGATGAAACCGCACACGGCTTCGACACCGAGCGCGGCGGCGGCATCCATCGCGCGAATCATAAAATCATGCTTGCTTTTACGAATCGCCGGGTCGTGATGAAGCATGTTGTCGAAATAGCCTACGTCGGAAATACCCATCTTGTTTTGTTTCATCGCGGCCAACACCCGCTTGGCGCGTTTCTTATCAAACGGCTTGCGCAAATCCAGCGTATTCGCCACCGGGTCGAGCATCGCTTCGGGCGGAATGTCGGTTTCATCGGGATGGACGGCAGCCGAAAGTTGTATGTAGTTGACGCCCAACTCGCTGGCGAACTCCATCCATTCTTCGACGGCGAGATCGGGGTCGGCGTCGCGTTTTTTGCGCGGCGTGAGTTCTTGCAACGCGGCGGTCAAGACGCCGACTTTCATGAATTTCGGTGCAAAGCCTTTGACAGAATTTGCTTTAGCCATTCGCGTATTTCTCCTCGAAAATTCTGTAGGGCAGGTTTAAAACCTGCCCTACGAAACAAAGTAATTTGAATGTGAAAACGTGCGCGTTGACCGCGCCAATGAAGGGAATTCTTACGACGCGGCGCAGTCTGCCCGACGCGCGAAAACGTGTCAACGGCTGCAATGACAGCCTATCAAGCTCGTTAGGTCGGTGTTAGACTGCACGCGCTTTCTATCAATCCAATCAAAAAGTGCAGGCATAATTTCTTGATGAACCCTTTACCTTCGTTCGATCAATTGCCGATCAAGCCCGAATATCCGCCGCATTCAGCGTGGGGCGTATTCGGCGCTGACGATCAAATCGGTACGTTGAACCTGCTCACGCCGGAACGCATAGCCGCCGCTGCCCAACTCGTGCAATGCGGCGAAGTCTTCGCGTTGAACTGGGATTTGGAGTTGCCGCATCCGCCGCTGTTTGGGCGGCAAGTGTTGGGGCATACGATCAATCGGCGACGACATAATGTTCACGACGATGTTTACGACAACTTCAATACGCAATCGTCTTCGCAATGGGATGGGCTGACGCATTACGGACACGCTGTGCATGGCTTTTATAATGGTGTGACGGAAGCCGACGTAACCGGTCAACCGGGTACGCGCAACGGCATCGAACACTGGGCGCGGCGCGGCATCGCTGGACGCGGCGTGCTGATTGATTTCAAACGCTATGCGGAACACGCAGGCATCAGCTATTCGCCTGCTGAACGTTACGCTTTCACCGCCGAGCAATTGCAAGCTTGTGCCGATTGGCAAGGCGTAAAGATTCAAGTCGGCGACATCTTGATTGTGCGTACCGGCTGGGTTGGCTGGTATCTCAGTTTGAATGAAGAGCAACGCACCCAACTCGCGCAACCCGGCGCGTTGCAATCCGCCGGACTCGAACAAGGCGAAGCCTCATTGCGCTTTCTTTGGGACAACCACTTCGCCGCGATTGCCTGCGACAATCCGCCGTTTGAGGCTTTTCCACCCGCGCCCAACGCTGACGGCAAACCCGGCGCAATGATGCATGAGACGATTATTGGTTTGTGGGGCATGCCGATTGGCGAAATGTTTCAGTTAGACGCTTTGGCTGATGCGTGTGCGGCGGATAAACGATATGAGTTTTTGTTTACTTCAGCGCCGCTTAATAAACTCGGTGGAGTAGCTTCGCCGCCGAATGCGTTGGCGATTCGATAGTGTTGGCTCATCGAAGTGGTGGCGTGATGACAATAGCAACGTGATAAAGGTACTCCCAATAGGCAAAGAAGGTCTCGCGCGATAGGCGATGTTCGAGCGCATCGGTGGGGTCAAGATAGATGACCTCTTGCTCATCAAGTGCCGTAATCGTAATAGCGTGATTCTCAATTGAATTGGTAGTGGGAATGCCCAGAAAAACAATGACGGGCAAGGTACGCTGCAATGACTGTGTGAGAACTTCCGGCTCGTCGTAACTGAGCGTAACTGAAAAGCCGAGTTGGCGAGCGGCGTGAGCAAGTTCCTCTGGCGTTGTGCCATCCAACCTCGTATCGCAAAGGGATTCCAATGTCGCTTCATCACGTTCGACATCAAAGTAGTGCGCCACTGTTCGCAAGCAAGCGACAGCGCAAGTATGCGGTTGCTCTTGTTGAAACGGCTTGAGTTTCACGATGGCTAGTTGATGGTGTCAGCGGACGGTGTCCAAGTCATGACCTCGCCAGTTTCGGCGTTCAACGCTAATACGCCACATTGCTCTCTGGTGGCTTTGCGTGTGATTGTGAGGTTCCATTGTTCTATCGCATTTTTTACTTCCAGGCTTGGGGCGCTGATGCTTACCGCATCGCCTATATTCGTTAAAGCATAGAACGCAGCGCGGCGTTGCGCTTCGTAGGCGGAAAGGCGCGCAGGGCGAATCGCAATGCGGCCAGGTTCGATTTCGAGCAATACTTCGTCGCCGAGTTGCGCGGAAGCGCAGAGTGCCGCAGGAATCAGGAGTCCTTGTTCAGTTACGACTTGATAGGCTTTAGACATAAACAAAACCTCTTTGCTAATGAATGTGGGTTGTGAATGCAGTGCCAGCGTATCACTCTCATAGCATCCGTCAAAGAGTTGCTTTATCGACAAAAAGGAGAAAACAATCCGATGAAACGTCAATCTGCTCTACTGGTTTTACTCTTAGGCTTTTTCGCGGCGCGCGCTTTCGCCGCTTCGTGCGAAGAACTCGCCGCGCTCAAACTACCCGACACCACCATCACATTGGCAAAGACCGTAGCCGCTGGTGGTTATTCAACCGCTGCGCCTTTCAAGGACCTGCCCGCGTTTTGTCGTGTGGCGGGCGTCATCAAGCCGACCAGCGATTCTGAAATCAAGTTTGAAGTGTGGCTGCCCGTCGCCAACTGGAACAACAAGTTTCATGGCATCGGCAATGGCGGATATGCGGGTTCGATTTCGTTCAGCGGCTTGGCGGGCGCGGTGGCGCGTGGTTATGCGGCGGCTTCGACCGACACGGGACACAGCGGCGGCAATGCAGAATTCGCGTTGGGGCATTTAGAGAAGCTGATTGATTACGGCCATCGTGCCGTTCACGAAATGACGGTGAAAGCCAAGCTGGTCATCGCGGCTTTTTATGGCAACGCGCCGAAGCGTTCCTATTTCGCCAGTTGCTCAAACGGCGGACGGCAGGCGCTGATGGAAGCGCAACGTTATCCTGAAGATTACGACGGCCTTATTGCCGGAGCGCCCGCCAACAATTTTACCAACACGCTGAAAGGCTTTGCGTGGAATATGCTCAATACGCAAGGTACTGAGGGCGCATACATCCCGGCCAAAAAACTCAAAGCTATCGAAGCCGCCAGCGCCGCTAGTTGTGATGAACGCGATGGCGTGAAAGACGGCGTGCTGGACGACCCTACGAAATGCAAATTCGATCCTTCGGTGCTGCTGTGCAAAGGCGCTGAGACCTACGATTGCCTCACCGAGAAACAAGTTGGCGCGCTCAAGAAAATTTATAGCGGCATACGCGACAAGCAAGGGAAGCTGTTAATGCACGGCTTTGAACCCGGCGGCGAAACCGGCACGGGCGGTTGGACGCAATGGGTCACGGGCGCTACGCCGTCAGGCTCGGCGCAGTTTTTCTTTTCGACGCAGGCTTACAAATACATGGTCTATGGCAATCCGAATTGGGATTTC
>JANNUY010000508.1:0-3263 GCA_031414155.1 Acidobacteriota bacterium | reverse complement strand
TGAATTCGCGGCGCACTTCACTGATGATGCGGCCTCCCTGTTGATTATTTGTCGTTTATTTGTCCCGCGAGTCACCTTTTTAATTCATTAAATTTGGTATTTGGCTTTTATTTGGCTTTGGCCAGGAGGCTTTATGCGAAGAATACCCCTTTGGCTTTTTACGCTGGCGCTATGTTTGACGGTGTCGTTGCCCATTGCTTCGACCTCGGCGCAACAACCGTCGCCCACCAAACCAGTACTCGCGCCCGCGCCCGCGCCTTCTGGCACTACTGAATTCGCTAAACTGATCGAACGCCTCTCTGATAACGGCGGATATTTCGATAGCGACAATCTTATCTCGAACGAAGCCTCGTTTCAGCATGTGATGGGTGCGCTGCGCAAACGCAACGTGACGAGCGGCGCATACATTGGCGTGGGGCCAGACACCGGTTTCACTTATATCGCGCAAATTCGCCCGAAGCTGGCCTTGATGACGGATATTCGCCGCGACAATTTGGTGCAACACTTTTGGTTCAAGGCGCTGTTTGCGATGGCGCGCAATCGCGTTGAATACCTCTGCCTGATTTTCGGCAAGCCTGTGCCTGCCGAGCTTGCCGAATGGAACAGCAAACCGATTGCTGCGATTCACGAATACTTAGACAAGACGCCGAAGAAAGCCGAGTTATTCGCCGCTACGCAAAAGCAGCTTCATGAGCGCGTCAAAGCCTTTGGCTTGCCGCTCACCAAAGCCGACACCGAACATCTGATAAGCATCCATCAGGAATTTTTTGACGCCGGGCTTGATTTGAAATTCACCAGCAAAGGACGCGGCTATCGGGCGCACTATCCGAATTACCGCGAACTGATGCTCGAAAAAGACCTGACCGGCAAGCCGTGTAATTACCTCGTGAACGAAGACGATTTTCAGTTCGTCAAAGCGCTGCAAGACAAAGACCTCATCGTTCCCGTCGTGACCGATCTGGCTGGACTAAAAGGCTTGCCCGCGATTGCTGCGTTGCTCAAAGAACGCAACCTCACCGTGTCGGCAATGTATACGTCCAACGTAGAGTTTTACCTGATGCGCGGTTACGGCAGCAGCTTCGAGACCTTTGCGACCAATGCCTCAAAGCTGCCGCGCGATGCTAACAGCGTCGTCATCCGCAGCTATTTCAACGGCAACTGGGGCGGCGAACATCCGCAAACCGTCGCGGGCTATTATTCGACGCAGTTGCTGCAAACGCTTGATAGCTTTGCCAAAGAGTTCGCGGCGGGCGGCTATCGGGACTATTCAGATTTAATCGGCAAGCACTTGATCGAATTGAAATAGCGATTGCTCTCATCTTTCGCCCATTCGATAATCCGTTTATGACTTACGTAACCATTGATGAAATAACTCGTAACTTCATGGCTTATTTGCCCCGTCTTGACGAAGGCGAAACGCTGGTACTCACCAAAGCGGGAAAGCCGTTTGCCGAACTGAAACCGATGTCGTTACCGATGCAGGAACTGAGGCCGTTCGGGTTAGCAGCGGGAGAGTTTAAGACGCCTGCGGATTTTGATGACCCGTTGCCTGAGGACATCCTGTTGGATTTTGAAGGCCGATGAAGCCCTTACTCCATGAAGCTCTTATTGGACACGCATATTTTTCTTTGGATGGTTGAAGGAGCTTCGGAACTTCCTCCATCGTGGCGAGATGCAATTCGCCATCCTGCTAACGACGTTTTTCTCAGTGCTGCTTCGACATGGGAAGTGATCGTGAAATATCAACTCGGCAAGTTAGCCTTGCCGGAAGCGCCTGAGATTTACTTCCCACGTCATCGCCAGCTTCATCGCATCGCCAGTTTGTCCTTTGACGAAGCCAGCGCTATTCAGTTGACGAGTTTGCCGCGTTTGCACCGCGATCCTTTTGACCGAATGTTGATTTGCCAGGCGTTAGCACACGGCTTAACGCTGGTCACGGTTGACCCTGTTATCGTGCAATACCCGGTGGCTGTGCTGATGTAGTTTCAATTGACGACCTTTTCTTTTCATCATTGTGCAAATCACTCGCAAGAAAATTTATGACGTATGCGTCATTGGCTCCGGTGCCGCCGGTGGCTTTGCCGCACAACAACTCACTGCCGCCGGAGCCGATACTGTCTTGCTCGAAGGCGGCGTGAAAGGCCGTTTGGAAGACCTATACATTCACGACTGGCCTTATGAATTGCCGAAGCGCGGCTTTGGTCTGTTCAAGCAAAGCACGTTATATCCCGACAACATTCGCACGCTGATCGAATATCGTGGCGCGCGCGTCAGCATTGATCGCATTCGCACAATGGGCGGTCGTACGTTTCACTGGAACGCGGCGAGCTTCCGCTTTTCGGCGGACGACTTGCGCGAGCGTTCGTTGCACGGCATCGAAGAGGACTGGCCTTTTACTTACGAAGAACTCGCGCCGTTTTATGATTACGTCGAACGCGAGATGCATGTGTTCGGTACGAAAGAAAACCTGCCGCATCTGCCTGATGGAAATTTCGTAGCCGAATCGCCGCACCTGCGTTGCTCTGAAAAATACGCGCAAAAGAAACTGGCGAAGGTCGGCATTCAAATGATTCCTACGCGCAAGGCCGTGTTGCTGAAGGGGCAGAAAAATCGCGGCGCTTGTCACTTTTGCGGTCATTGCATGGATGTGTGTGACGTGCGCGCCGTGTGGTCGAGCGACGTGACGGTGATTCCGCAGGCCCTTGCGACGGGCAAGCTGACGCTGAGGATGAACGCGTTGGCGCGTGAAATTACGGTAGATAAAGAAGGCCGCGCCAATGGCGTATCGTTCATCAATCGCGCGACGGGCAAGGAAGAAACCGTTTATGCGCGCGTCGTCGTATTGGGTTGCGCAGCCATTGAGTCAGCCCGGTTGCTGCTCAATTCCAAGTCTGAAAAGTTCCCCAACGGACTCGCCAACAATCAGGACAACGTAGGCCGTTATCTCAGCGGACACGTCAACGTCGGTACGATGGGTTATTTCAAAGAGTTGATTGCCAAAGATACGTTTGCCGGTGATGGCGCGACCGACCACGCTTATATTCCGCGCTTTAACCATTTGCGCGGCGGCAAGAAAGATTACGTCGGCGGCTGGGGAATGCAGATGAACTATACGAACTGGGGGATGCCGCATCACGCCAAAGCTATGCCGGGCTTTGGTTCGTCATACAAAGACAGCGTGCGCGCGTTGCAACCGGCGCTCTTTCAAATCGGCGGATGGGGCAAGGTCCAAGCGCGTCCCGACAATCGCGTCACGGTGGATA
>JANNUY010000507.1:0-2008 GCA_031414155.1 Acidobacteriota bacterium | reverse complement strand
CATAAGCCTGCCATTTGCCGCGCTTGCCGTCGTTGTCGCCATCAGCGCCTAACGTGTATTCGCCCATCAACGTGAGTTTGTCGTTCACGTAAACGGTCGCCAACGTGTCGGCAATGTGACGAACGTTATCGCGCGCAGAAGCCGCCGGGGCATTCGCCAACGGCGCTTCTTTGCCGACCAGATAACTTTGCACGACGCTGAACTTGCTGTTCGGTGACAAAGCGATCTGGCCGCCTACGCTCTTGCCGCTGCCTTTGGCATTGTTCTCAAAGACGTTGTCCCAGCCGTTCACGAGCAAGCCCGTGAGCGCAACTTTGTCATTGATCGCGTATTTGGCGCGCAATCCCATGTGGTAAAACGGCCCGCCATACCAATAGGTGAAGGCACGTGAGTAGTTGAAGTTATCTTTGGTATCAACCACTTCGCCGCCAATCGGGGTATAGAACTTGCCGAAATCCAACGTGAGACCTTTGCCAATCGGAGCCACATAGCTGCCATAAGCCTGCAAGACATGCTTCGTTGCGTCGTTGCGGCTCGAATCGCTGACCGAAATTACGCGGTCAACAGTTTCGCCCACACCGAGTTCAATGCGGAAGCCGAGCGGGTTTTCTTTCGAGTTTTTACGCTCGAACGAAACCTTCGCCATTTGCAGACTGAAAGCATTGTGGCGCACGTCGAACGCGCGTCCCTGAGAGAACAAATCAACCTTGTTGTTGTTAAAGCTGTAATAGCCATCCACGATGCCACTGACTTCAACATCTTTGAAAAAGTTGAGTGCGCCAGCGTTATCGTCTTTTTTCGGAGCCGGAGCCGGAGTTGCTGCGGGAGCCGGAGCCTGTTGCTGCACAGGCATAAGCTGTGCGTTGGCAGGTTTCGGCGGCGCAGGCATCGCCATCGCTGTTGTTGATCCAGTCGGGTTCGCGGCGAATAACGCCTTGGCCGACTTAACCATTGATTTCAGCGAAAGCGTCATACGCGGCGCGTTAGCAGACAGTTCGGGCAATACGACCGGCGCTTCTTTACGAAGCTCAATCACACTGACCGGCTTACCGGCTAACGCATTAGCGCATTCTGCTTTGGTAGCGCGCATGGCAATGTCTTCAGAAATGCGCGTCAGTTGGGCTTCCAACTGGCGAACACGTTCTTCCATCAGTTCCATCGCACGCGCCATCTCGGCTGCTGTCGGAGTACGAGGCTCGATTTTAACGGGCATCGGACGTCCGGGTTCAGCCGTTGGCTTCGAACTGGTTTTGGCAATCACAGCGGCGGCGTTCGCCCCCACATTCGAGGTTGAAGCGTCGCTGTTGTTTATGACGTTGGCGGCATAGGCAGAGACCGGCATTGCCAACATGCCGAACCCCACCATGAAATTGAAGGTCGCGCGTCTAAACAGGCTCGCCCCTTCGATTCTTCTTAAAATCATGGGTTGTGTTTTCTCCTGAAAAACAGCGCGCTGTCGGCGCGTTTCTTAAGCGCAGGCATCGAACGGTGTAATTACAACCGTCCGCCGTGCTTTGCGCTGTGGGAAACCCCGCAGCGCCGCTGCGTCATAACTCGTGGGTGGTAAAACCCTGAATGGCACTCGGAGAAATAGAAAAGGATTAACGGGCGGGAATCGTGTTGAACTGAAAATTGGCGTGAATGCGCCTCACCGTTCACCTGACCCTGACACCTTGCACCTTCGCATTCTCTGCGGGAACTCATCTGATCTATCTCAAACGGCACTCAACGCCGCTAGCCCGGGCACTTTTCGCCACACAGCCAGCCGCTTTGACGACGACGTGGACACCTTTCACACGCACACTTCAACCGAATTTTTCAGCCTGATGATTGTGGGGAAGGCGATGGCGGCACTTGAACTTTCCGCTGTCGTATTTTTGAGATTGGGGATGAGTACCGCGCGCATCTTACTCAAAAGCCGTCTGGATGGGAATTTCTTTTTATATCGTTCAGCTATGCCAGAAGCAGAAGGGCTTTCGCCACCAAAAAGCACAAGAGACACAAAAAG
>JANNUY010000506.1:0-3446 GCA_031414155.1 Acidobacteriota bacterium | reverse complement strand
GGCCGCACCTGCACAAACCGTCGCGCTGCGTTGGACGCCCACTGGCAGCAAGGTAATCGTTGAAGTTACAGGCTTGCCCGCCGCTACATTGCAACGCCTGCGACGAGTGCGGTGGCAAACCGCGCAATGGCAAAAGCTGTTGACGGTTTATACCGAAAGCGCCGACGTGCCGATGCTTGGCTCTTATCGTTTGACTGACGGCGTGTTGGGGTTCGAGCCACAGTTTCGCTTAGAACCTGGACTCACCTATCGCGCCGAGGTTCGCCTTGCGCCGTTATCAGGCAAAGCCAAAACGCCTCTGCTCACCAGCATCTATCGCGTCGCTCCGCGCGACCTTACACCGACTACGACAGTGGCTGTCATTTATCCCAGCGGTGAAACCGTACCGGAAAACCTGCTCAAGTTTTATCTGCATTTTTCTGCGCCGATGCAACGCGGTGAGGTTTACCAATACATCGAACTGCGCGACGCTCTCGGCAAAACCATTGAACTACCTTTTCTCGAACTCGACGAAGAACTGTGGGACTCGACGTATACCCGGCTGACGCTTTTCATTGATCCCGGACGCATCAAACGCGGCGTACTGCCACTCGAACAAATCGGACCGTCGTTAGAGGAAGGCAAAAATTATACGCTGTTGATTCGCCGCGACTGGAAAGACAGCAACGGTGCGTTACTCAAAGCGGATTTTCAGAAAGCCTTTCGTGTCGTCGCACCTGACCGCGAACCGCCTGACCACGGGCGTTGGCAGATACAGGCCCCCCCCGCTGGTTCCCGCGAACCGCTAATCGTGAACTTTCTCGAACCGATGGAACACGCGCTGGCCTTACGCCTCATCACTGTCAGCAACGCCGCCGGTCAGGCTGTGATGGGACAAGCCGCACTCACCAATCACGAACAACACTGGAGCTTCACGCCACAATCGGCCTGGGCTGCCGGAGCTTACCAGTTAGTAATACGCACTACGCTCGAAGACCTCGCGGGCAACAACATCGGCAAGCCCTTTGAAGTAGACGTATTCACAGGCATTGATCGCCATCTCAAAACTGAAGCGGTGAAACGGCCTTTCGAGATTCGATAAATCAAAGCCAATACCTATGCGTCTAAGGGTTCTTCAACACTTGAGCAGGAATGCTGTGCAGCCTTCGTGCCTATGCCGTTTCGTTTTGTTGAGGTTCATCACGTCCGTGCTATACTCCGCCCGCTTTCAGCAAACAACGTTCAGATCATTTGCGCCGCGTCCTGCACATCGGGAGTGTGTTGGCCGCAATTGCCGAACGACGCTGGACATCAGACAACCCAAAGCCTTCAAGTGCGCATAGCCGTTTCCCTTTGCTGCGGGGCGAGTGGAACAGGTTGCGGGCCGCAGATGCAGGCGGATTACCTAATACCAACAAGCAAAAGGAAAACTGACACCATGGCTATCCCAACCGTAAACAATGACAAAGTAAAAGCCATCGAGGCCGCACTCGCCAATATCGAAAAACAATTCGGTAAAGGCTCCATCATGAAACTCGGCGATCACCGCGTCGAAGAAATTCCCGTCATCTCAACCAGCAGCATCGGCATTGACGCAGGCATCGGCGTCGGCGGCGTACCGCGCGGACGCATCGTCGAAATCTTCGGGCCTGAAAGTTCGGGCAAGACTACGCTCGCGCTGCACATCGTCGCCGAAGCCCAAAAGGCAGGTGGCATCGCCGCATACGTTGACGCCGAACACGCGCTTGATGCGATTTACGCGGAAAAGCTGGGCGTGAACATCAACGATCTGTTCGTCTCACAACCCGATTCTGGCGAACAGGCTTTGGAAATTACCGAGTCGCTGGTGCGCTCCAACGCGATTGACGTGCTCGTCATTGATTCTGTCGCTGCACTTACGCCCCGCGCCGAACTCGAAGGCGACATGGGCGATTCGTTGCCCGGCTTGCAAGCGCGCCTGATGTCGCAAGCCTTACGCAAGCTGACCGCTGTCGTAGGCCGTTCCAACACCTGCCTGATTTTCATCAACCAGATTCGTGAAAAGATCGGCGTCATGTTCGGTTCGCCTGAAACGACGACAGGCGGACGCGCGCTGAAGTTCTATTCGTCCGTGCGCTTGGACATTCGCCGCATCGGCGCGATCAAGGACGGCGACGCCGTCACCGGCAATCGCACCAAAGTCAAAGTCGTAAAAAACAAAGTCGCACCGCCTTTCAAAGAAGCCGAGTTCGACATTATGTATGGCGAAGGCATCTCGAAATGGGGCGAAATCATTGACATCGGCGTTGATCGCAAGGTCGTTGAAAAATCCGGCGCGTGGTTCTCTTACCGCGGCGAACGCCTCGGACAAGGCCGCGAGAATGCGAAAGCTACGTTGCGCGATAACCCCGCGCTGGGCATTCGGGTCGAAACCGAATTACGCGCGGTGTTAGGGCTGCCCGTAAAAGCTCAACAAGTGGCTGCGATTGCGGCAGGGGCGGCGGCGGGCGCAGAAACGGCTCCGGCGGCGAAACGCGGACGCGCAGCCAAAGAAGAAGGCGACGAATAAACCGACCCCTTCAACATATAAACCGAAAAAGGCACGCATTATAAGATGCGTGCCTTTTCTATTTCGTGTGACCGTCAGTTAAGTGTATATGAGAGGCTATAAGTGCAAAATAAAAGGCGCTGCTGTCGTGGGAATTGACCAGCAGCGCCTGAGTGTAAATTGTGGTTATCTTCCTCACCCTGATAACCACAGACACCGTAAGTGGATAAATCCACTTGGTATCTCGTTGCCCCACTGACTCTAATGCGAAGGCCGTGCCAGAAAACAGGCATCGCTGTAAAAAGACCGTAAACCTAATTATTCTTTGACTTACGTCCAACTATGTTCTGTCACTGAACTACCTACAACACCATAGTGCTGGTAATAAATACGCTAATAGCGAAATAGTGCTATGAAATTTTTACCCACCTTGACAATCAATAGGCTAAATATCCCAGACAGCAAGGAGAAAGTTCACAGCCTGATGTTCAAGGTCAGCGATGTAGTTTTGGCGCACGCCACAAGGTAATCCGTCGTTCTATTGCCGCTTTCAAAATCACCCTTTGCCGCTGCAAAGTGATGGTGGTATTTTGAATCCGCTGATCGTCACCCCTGTTCCTGAAAGAGAAACCATGTCGAAATTTCGTTTGTCTGCTTTTGTCGTAACCGTGATGTGGGTCGCCTTGAGCGCCCCATCTTCTTTCTCACAAATTACGTTTGATAAACCCAAGGCTGAACCGCCGCTGCCGAATCCATACACGATGAGCGTCAAGCGCGAACAGATTTTGGATGCTGCGCGTGACCTGCTGAAATCCTGCGCGATTGCGCTGGATGAAAACCTGAGCCGTCCGGCGGAGGGCAAGCTCGTCACCAAGCCTATCGTATACAGTCGCGGCATAACCGTACGCAATGATCTGGAATATTTGGCGACCTTTCCGGC
>JANNUY010000505.1:0-4986 GCA_031414155.1 Acidobacteriota bacterium | reverse complement strand
CGCGCGCGTACCCAGGTTATATCTCCCGCCTGAGCGGGGCGACGATATTTGCGATCAGGGTTCCGGCGACCAGTGCGACCGCCGTGAGAATCATTTTGAAAGTTGTGTCTACGCCAGAGATGACCTGTTTGTCGAGCAGGGCGGCGAGACCGCGAAAGCCTACGCTGCCCGGTACGAGCAACAGGATGCCCGGCACTTGCGTAATCAACGCCGGACGATCAAACGCGCGGGCATAACAACGACTGGCGACGCCTACGACCAATGCGCCGATGAATGCGCCAAGGTCAGAGCCAAACCAGCGCGTACCCGACTTGCTGCCGATGACGGCCAGCGCTCCGGCAACTGTGATCCAGACGGCATCGCGCGGTTTGGCGCGTAGCAAGACTGTGACGGCGAGTGACATCGCGGCGACGGCGAGCCATTCCGTCCACGCGGGCAATGCAACTGCGCGCGCGATACGCGGATCGTTCAGCCACGCGCTGATCAGCGTATTGCCCATCGCTACGCCAAAGCCCATACCGAGGAAGGTGACAAACGCCGAACTCAAGCGCGCCGTACCCGACGCCAAGTGTTGCGTAGACAATTCGATCATCGCCACCGTCAACGTGAGGCCGGGCATCAAAATGATTAAGCCCGCCAGCGCAGCGTTCGACACGGCATAAGCGCCGAACAACAAGCTGAACGCCGCCGCCAGAAAGGTGGCGACGAATGCCGCCATTGGTTCGAATACGCGCCCGACTGACGACCACTTGCCTGCGAGCAGCGCGAGCAAGCCGATGACAAAACCTATCGCAGCCGACAAGCCGATCTCTTTCAACCCGCCACCCAAAAAGCGCGAAGCTGCCGCCGAAGCCAGTGCGAATGCAATCACGGTCAAGACCTGTGAGTAACGCGCAGGCGCAGCTTCGATTTCATCAATGCGTTGCGAACCGGTCGTGACAGTTTCGTGGCCGCGCAATACACCGACAGCGACGGCATCGAGATCGGCGAGTTTGCCGAGGTCTTGGCTGCCGGGGTTTACGCGCAAGAGATAGGTGTGCTGATGCTCTGCGTGACCGAAGGCCGCAAAGATCGAAGTCGGCGTCGAAAAGAATTGCCCTTCCAAACCGAGCCGTTCCGCCGCGCGTTCGAGAATCTCTTCCAGCCGGTGCGCCGGAATGCCGTAACTGTGCAAGGCGCGTGCGAGCCGCAGGATGAAGCCAATTTCGGCGTGGGTTTCAGTTGGTGAAGGTAGGGTTTCTGTCATTTCATCTAGCCAACGCGGCAGCGTGTCCGTAGCCCGACCGTTAGCGAGGGCCACATTGGCGGTGCGTATGGTGCTTCCGATAGGGCGCATCCTTGAGGTAGCCCTCGCTAACGGTTGGGCTACGGACACGCTCATTCAAACAGGCCGCCTTGTTGCGGTTCCAGCTCTAAGACTTCGCGCACCGGGCGAAAGCTGCGGCGATGGATGGGCAGCGCGCCGCGTGCGCGCAATGCGGCGAAATGTTCCGGCGTCGGATAGCCTTTGTGCGAAGCGAAGCCGTAACCCGGATAGTCGCGCTCGAATTCATCCATCAACGCATCGCGTGTGGTTTTCGCCAAGATCGAAGCCGCCGCGATGCTCGCTGAAAGGCTGTCGCCTTTGATGATGCCGCGTTGCGGTTGCTTGATGACGGGGATGGTGCGCGCGTCTACCAACACATAATCAGGCTTTTGCGTGAGCGATTCGACAGCGCGACGCATTGCTAAAAGTCCCGCGTGATAAATGTTCAGGCGATCAATCTCGACGGGTTCGGCTTGCGCGACGGCCCACGCGACGGCTTCGGCTTTGATTTGTGCGGCCAGTCTTTCACGTTGCGCGGAGTCGAGTTTTTTTGAATCGTCGAGTTCGCGCAACTTATAACCTTCGGGCAAGATGGCGGCGGCGGCTACGACCGGGCCAGCGAGCGGGCCGACACCGGCCTCGTCAACGCCGGCGACGAATTTGAAACCTTGCTGCCAAAGTTCGTTTTCGTATTTCAACAGGAAGCGCAGCCGCTGCCCTTCGATTTGATTGGCTTGGCGGCGCTTGCGCAACTGTGCGGCGAGTTGGCGTGCGCCGCTGCGCGCGTCTTGTTCGAGCGCGGTGAGCAATCCATGCGGTACGGGCGGCACGGCGTTATTGTCGTCCAGCAAGCGAGCTTTGAGTTGGGTGACGGGCAGCGCCAGCCATTCGTCGAGTGAATTCATTTGCGGTGAATCTGTTTGCTTTGGGTAAACGTAAAGGTGAACTGTGGAGCAAGATGGTATCTTGTTCCGCGCCATCAGGAACAAGATACCATCTTGTTCCACACTTGGCGTCACGGGAATAAAATGCGTTGCTGACGCGATTGAGATGACGGCAAGCAATAAGTGCGAGAGAAACTATGCTCATTAAGAAACCTGACGACATCAAAAGCAGCGAAATCACCAGCGAAAGCGTTTATCTGAATCGCCGCAATTTCATTCGTGCGGCAACGCTGGCGGGAACTGTGGGCGCTTCGGGCTTACTCTATCGCCGCTTGAATCCGGTCGCACAAAAAACGGCTGCACCGGTTGCGAACAACGCCGAACCCGCAGCCTATCGCACGCCCGAAGGCGAAGCAGCGAATTCGTTCGACGACATTACGACTTATAACAACTTTTACGAGTTCGACACGAGCAAGAGCGGCGTAGCCTCAGCGTCGCAAGGTTTTATCACGCGCCCGTGGACGGTGCGCGTCGAAGGTTTGGTCAACAAGCCGCGAACCTTCGACCTCGACGATTTGCTTAAGCTCGCGCCGCTCGAAGATCGCGTCTATCGCTTTCGTTGTGTCGAGGCCTGGTCAATGGTGATTCCGTGGTTGGGTTTGCCCCTGGCGAAATTGCTCGCCGCCGTTGAACCGCAGAGCAATGCCAAATACGTCAAGTTCGTCACGCTTTTCGACAAGCAGCAAATGCCGAACCTGCGCACAGACATTCTCGATTGGCCTTATGCCGAAGGTTTGCGATTGGATGAAGCGATGCATCCACTGACGCTGCTCGCCAGCGGGTTGTATGGCAAATCGTTGCCGCCGCAAAACGGCGCGCCGCTGCGGCTGGTCGTGCCGTGGAAGTACGGATTCAAAGGCGCGAAATCCATCGTGCAAATTGTGCTGATGGAAGACCAACCACGTACGACGTGGAATATGGCGAACGCGGACGAGTACGGTTTCTATTCCAACGTCAACCCGCAAGTGGATCATCCGCGTTGGAGCCAAGCCACCGAACGCCGCGTCGGCGGTTTGTTCGGCTCGCGCATCGAAACCAAAATGTTCAACGGTTACGCCGACCAAGTCGCGTCAATGTACGCAGGCATGGACTTAACGAAAGACTTCTAACCGACAACCGACAACCGACAACCGACAACCGACAACCGACAACCGATGACTAAGCAAGACATTCAATTCGCCAAATACGTCGTATTGATTTGCAGCCTCATACCGCTCGCCCTGTTGTTGTGGGACTGGTCGCAAGGGCAATTGGGCGCGAACCCGTTGGAGTATTTGACGCATACGACGGGCACGCTGACGCTGACCTTTTTGTGCGTATCGCTCGCCGTCACGCCGCTGCGCAAAGTGCTGGCGCAACCGTGGCTAGGGCAGTTGCGGCGGATGTGCGGTTTGTTCGCGTTCTTTTATGGCTCGCTGCACTTGCTGACTTACATGTGGTTCGACAAGTCGTTTGCGCTCGGCGTCATTCTCAAAGACGTAGCGCAACGCCGCTTCATCACGCTGGGTATGCTGAGTTGGCTGGTGATGTTGCCGCTGGCGCTTACGTCTACGAATGCGATGGTCAAGTGGTTGGGCGGGAAGCGTTGGAACCGTTTGCACAAGCTGGCTTACGTCGCGGGGATTGCTGGTGTGATTCATTATTACTTGTTGGTTAAAGCTGACATTACCAAGCCGGTCGCCTTCGGACTCGTGCTGGCCGTGTTGCTGGCCTATCGCGTAGCGAACAAATACTTGCCCGATTGGACACAACGCAAACCCGCGCGGGCCGTCAAAGCGTAGCGTAACTCGCCGAGGTTACGCCGTTCGATCAATTAGCTCCCAATTAGCTTTATGACAAAGCAACACAACCTCGGCAGGGTGTGCTACCTCTTCCAAGCTGTTTCGTCATAAGATGCGCCCGCATCTCCAAGCAACTTGAAAGTTCATCCGAATTCTTGAACTTCCCCTGACGCCTTTCGTAACTCACTCACGAAAGACGCCCGCAGTCGAAACGGCTCACAGTTCACTCGCAGCACAAGCCGTGGCGAGCGTTTTCAACGATGGACGCATTCTTATTCATCTCGCTTTTCCTGCTTGCCGCTATTGGCATCGGCTTTTGGTTTGCCGCCAAGCCGCGTCGCATTTCTACGGCTCACTCGAACAACAATTTTGCTGAAACGCCGCCGGGCCGCGCGCTCTTCGCCAACGAAGAAGCGGCGGCGGAATTCGCAGCGGCAGAAGCCGAACGCCTTGCGGCTGAAACGCGCGACCTGCAATTGCAACGTGCGTACAGCGGCGACGTGTCGGTGTTGGCCGAAGTACAAGAAGACATGGCGCTTTATCGCACGGCGTTGGATGCGCTAACCGAGCAGGTGGCTGGGCAAGCGAATGACGAAGTGGCGTTACAAGGCTTGACGCAGGTGGTGTTGCAACAGACTGAATGGCAGACGACGCCGCGCTTGGCACAAGCGGTCATTCAACGTCCGTTGGCGTTCGCGTTCCACGACGTATTGCGTATCGCGGTGTTGAGCGGCGACGCAGCGTGTTATCAGCAAGCGGTGGAAACCGTGTTGGTAAATTGGCAAGCCGGAAAGTTGCCGCGACTGACAGCGGCGCAACTGAGTGAATCCATCGAAAGTGAGTATTGGCTGCTTACGCCTGAAGCAAGAAATTCAGGCGCAGGATTTTTGCTCAAACAGAAACTCGTTGCCGTGCGTCGTGAGCTAGCGGCGGTGGCGCAGCGGGTTTCGATCAA
>JANNUY010000504.1:0-1951 GCA_031414155.1 Acidobacteriota bacterium | reverse complement strand
GTCGTGGTAGCCACTTGAATCATGTCTTCGCGTTGCACGTGGTCTACGACATCCATGTTGGAATGGTGGGTGCGCGAGTTGTATTCGAGCCGTTCCTGAATGAACTGAAAGCCGGGCAGTCCTACGGCGTCGAAGCTCAGGTGATCGGTTTGGCTGACCGAACGCGGGCTGACGAGCGTGACGCCCAGATCGCGCAGCGGTTCAAACCAGCGTTCAAAGACTTTCATCGCAGCGAGATTGCCTTGCGACCATACGCCGCGCACTCGTCCGGTGCCGTTGTCGAGATTGAAATAGGTCGCGAGCTGAGCGTGGGCGGGCAGCAGCTTCATCGTTTCAGCGTCGGCGAAATGCGTTTTGACGTAAGCGCGCGAACCGAGCAGGCCGTTTTCTTCGCCGCCCCACAGCGCGACGCGAATCGTGCGGCGCGGTTTGACGCCTGCCACTTGCAGAAGCCGCAGCGCCTCCATCATCGCCGCGCACCCCGTAGCGTTGTCGGTCGCGCCCGTACCCGAATGATGCGAATCGAAATGCGCGCCGAGCAATACGATTTCGTCGGCCAGATCGGTGCCGGGAATTTCGGCTACGAGGTTGAAGCCCTTGCTGGCGGCTTCGTCGAGAAACTCGGACTGGATGTTGAGTTCGACTTTGACGGCCACGCCCTTTTCGATGACGCGCACGAAGCGGTTGTAATGTTCGACCGCCAGCACGACTTGCGGCGGCGTCTTGCCTGCTTCAGCCGCGAGATAAGACCCGCCCGATTGCACAAAGATCGTACCGCCGTCGGTGTGTTGCGTTTGCCACGAAAGATCGCTGCCACCGGCTGACATATCGCTGTCGCTGCCGCGTTCAAACACCGCCGCGACGCCTTCATCGAGAAAGAACTTGTTCAGCTTGGCGCTGAACTCTCTCATCCGGCGAAAGTCGGCTTGCGCGCGCGCCGCTGGAATCGGCGTCGTCATCGCTTCTTTGATGTCGGCTTCGTTCATGCGCAGGACGAGGCGGTCTTCGAGCATGCGCACGGCGCGCGCCGCTTGCGTGAGGACGATCTTGCCTTTGAGCTTGCCGCGATATTTGTCGAAATCGGCTTCGGTCTTGATGGGCGCGAGAGCTACGTCGGCGGTGATGCGTCCAGCCGTGCCAGGCGTCCACGATTTGGGGAAGCCGAGCAAAGGCATGATTTGCGGTTCGAGCAAGTGCGCGTCAAAACGCACCAGCCGCCAGCCTTTGCCGAAGGGAAATTCTTCTTCGTGAATGTTGGCGAGTCCCCACTGTTTGAAGCGCTCTTGCGCCCACGCGCTGGCCTGCTTAATCGCAGGCGAACCCGTCAGGCGCGGGCCGTATACGTCAGACAGCCAACTGATATGTTCCATGACTTGCGAACGCTGCAAGCCTTCTTCGCGGATTTTGCCGATGACGGCGAGGTCGAATTTGTCTTGGGCGATGGCCGGAAAGGCGAGTACGCAAATCAACAAGCAGGAAAGTGTTTGACGAATGAACAAGGGAGCCTCCTGAGTCGGAATTGATAGGGTTAGAGCTTACGCAGAAGCAGAGATTTTCGCTACGAATTACACGAATTTACACAAAAGCAACGATGGCTTCGTGAAAAATTGTGTTAATTGGTGGCTAAAATCTTCTTTTTGCGAAAGTCCTAAGCGTGTTATTTGCCGAGTTCGTTGATTTTGATGTTGCGAAAGCGCGCGCGCGCCGTGTCGCCCCACGCGCCTTTTCCGCCGTGTACTTGCAGGCCGATATAACCGCTGCGCGGATAGCGGTCTTGCTTGTCGGTGAAATCAATCGTCTTGATGTCATTTAACCAGGCGGTGACGTGGGCGGGTTGGCCTTCGATGCGAGCGCGCAGCTTGTTCCATTTGCCTACTTTGAAATAGTCGCGCCACGCTTTGTTTTGTTGAATGAATCCGCCCGCCGCCGGAGCGTAAAGGCTGCCGACAAA
>JANNUY010000503.1:0-2659 GCA_031414155.1 Acidobacteriota bacterium | reverse complement strand
TCCATCAACAAGCCGCGAATTTTCATTTCCCGTTCCATAGTGTCTTCCTACCCAAGGTTTCTCTAAGCGAAAAGAGACGGCAAGTCGCCGTCTCTTTACCTTTTATAAACTACCTGATGGCCATAGAAAAGCGCCGGTCGGTTTTCTGACAAGAGCGAACGCCTTATTGAACCGTCAACGTCACACGGTTAGAGCGTTTCGAGTCAACCGTGAGTACGACGTTGACCGAATTGCGCCCGGCGAGTGAACGCGGCAACGGGCCGACGTTAATTTGATCAAGTCCGACGAGATCGCCTTGCGCTCCGGCATACAACACGGGAACCGCGCTGCCGCCGACTTCGACGATAACATCGGTGAGGGCTTTGACGCCGCGCCAACCAGTGCCGAACAAGATCAAATAGGTTTGATCGGTCGCCGCACCGAGGCTCAACGGCACTGCGACGAAACGCTGCGTCGCCGCGTCGTATTGCGACAAGGGCAAATAGGTTTGATTACCCGCCGCATCTACGCGCAAGGCCAACAGCGAGCCGATGCCCTGCCCGTTGGCGTTCGCGGCGAACATGCCCGGCGCGATGGATTTCACCAGAATTTCGCCGCTCGTCGTCGTGCCGTCTTGTTTCTTGACCGTCACTCGCGCACGTCCGGTCGCGGTTGCCGCCGGAACCAGAAAGTTCACTTGCCCCGCCGAAGTGAAAAACAACGGCGCATCGCGCGTGATGTTGTTTTTATCAGTGACCGTAACTGACGCGCCACCTAACGTTGTCGGCAATGGCGTCGTTGAAGCCACATTCACGTTCGTCGTGATGTTTTGTCCGAACAACGCAGAAATGCCGTTCGGCGCAACCGTCGGCAGATAGCTCGCCGCGCTCGTCACCCACGGCGCATATGCCGCCGTATTCGCCGCGCCCGGTGTGGCGGGTTGAAAGATACTCCACGTCGCGTCGCCATCGGTTACGCGACCAACTGACACGTCACCTTGCTGAATGCCGAAGCTGTAAGAATCAATCAGCGTTGTGCCGTCCGTTCCATACAAACCCACTGCTTCGCCTTCACCGCTGAGTTGCCACGTCGTATGCAACGGCCCTTGCGCGGGTTCATTGTCAGCCAGAAAAACCAGATAGCCGCGCGCCGCAATCGTCACGCCTTCTGGTACTTTCCACTTAGTACGATTGTTCAGATTGTCGGTGAAATACATCCCGCTCAGATTCACCGCCGTCGTGCCCGGATTGAAAATTTCGATCCAGTCTTCAAAGACGCCCGGCTCTTCCGGGTCAGGGTAAGTGTCTTCGTTGTCGGCCATGATTTCGTTGATGAACAACTGCCCGGTTCCTTGCGTCGGAGCAGTCGCCGAACTCGCCGTCCCCGCATTCGCTACGCCTGCCGTCGGCTGAAAATTGTTGCCCCACACGTTGCCATAAAAACCCTGTCGCGCGTGCGCTTGTCCGCTCGCCAACGTCGGATAAGTCACCGTGTCGAGTTGCGTCGAACCCGAAAACAAAAACAGCTTGCCGCCTGCGGTCAACGGCGTGAAGTTCGCGTGCGTGTCGCCTTCGCCCGTCTCGTTGTCGAGCCACACGATCAGGTATTCTCCGTCCGCCAGCGTCTTCGTCGGCAGTTTGAATCTGGTCGGATTGGCTACGTCATCGGTGAGATAGAAATTGCCAATCGCCACTGAACCCGGCCCCTGGTTATAAATTTCTACCCACGGATCGGAATCGCCCGCAGGGTCTTTGTAACCGCCGTTGTTCACCACGACCAACTCATTCAAGCGCACGTCGGAAGGCAGCGCCTGCTGATTCAGCAACGGACGCACGAAGTTATAGCGTTCCCGAATGAATTGATTCAGTCCCAGAATCGGCAAGCCGCCCATGCCGCCCGGCCCTATCGCAGGCCCGGTCACTTGTTCGTTGAGGTTCGTCTCAAACTGCGCATTGGTTGTGACTTTGTTTGGGTCGGCGAGGACGTGTTCCCGAATCAGGTTCGCCAGTTGCGTAATGCGCGGGCTGAACGTTTCGGTGTTGAAGCCTTCGCGCAACAGCTTAGCGATAATGCGCAGGTAATGACGGCGATATTCAGGCACCGCCCACAGCTTTTGCGCCAGCGGGCGCTGATTCGTCGTCGTAGCGTTCGCGGGCAGCCAAAACAAATCCATCGTCCACGGATTGGGAATACGCGGCGTGCCATCGCCCGTCGTACCGAACGATTCGTTGTGATCCCACGCCACGGCGATGAACTTGCCGTCGCGCGTGCGGTCGTACAAATAGTATTCGCCCGCGTCGTTGATATAAGAATCAAGATTGACGAACAGATGATTGAGCGCCATGTAAGTCAAAAGCTCTTCGACATCGGCGATGGCTTCGAACTTGGCGGGCAATTCCGCCGTCGGCGTGTTGTTCAGCACATCGAGAAACTGAATCAACTGGCTGTAATCGTTAGCTTCGAGGTTGGTTTCGAGTTCATAAATCGTGCGATAAGGCGTCGTGTCAGCGCCGCGATAAGTGAGGTCAGGCCGCCCTGCTCCGCCACCCCCGAGAACTTCGTTGCCTTCCCACATATTGCCGTCTTCGTTGCGACCAAAGCGGCTTTCCATCATGTTCTTGTCGGGCTGCTCCATCGCCGTATACAACCCGTAATAAGCGTCGTTCACGAACAGCCGCAC
>JANNUY010000502.1:0-4942 GCA_031414155.1 Acidobacteriota bacterium | reverse complement strand
GACGCAAGTGGCGCGCACGGTTCCGTTGCCGACGACGCTGGCGGGCACGACCGTCACGTTGCGCGACAGCGCGAATGTCGAACGCGCCGCGCCGCTGTTTTTCGTCTCGCCTACGCAAATCAACTATCTCGTACCTGCTGAATCCGCCTTGGGTGCAGCGACTTTGACGGTACGCAATGCGCTAGGCCAAACGCGCAGCGGTACGATTACGATCACGCAAACCGCGCCGGGCATTTTTACCGCCGACGCCAGCGGCAGCGGATGGCCTGCGGCGCAAGTGTTGCGCGTTAAGAGCGGTGGTGCGCTTAGTTATGAATCGGTCGTGCGGTTCGACACGTTGAGCAGTCGCCTGGTGGCCGTGCCGGTCGAGTTTGGCGAAGAGAGTGAAGAGCTTTTCCTGATTGTTTATGGCACGGGCTGGCGCAAACGCGCGGTGTTGAATCAAATCACCGCGACCATCGCGGGGCAAGCCGTCGAAGTTCTCGCCGCCACGGCGCAAGGCGCTTTGGCCGGACTCGATCAAATTAATTTGCGTTTGCCGCGCAGCTTGGCCGGACGCAATGAGTGCGAGTTGGTCGTCAACGTCAATGGGGTCAATGGGGGACAAACGGCCAATCGCGTGAAGCTGATTATCAAAGGCATCAACGCGGCGACGTTGTATGCGGCGAACTTGCGCCCCGTCGCCAATGCGATTTCGAGCGCGTCAGGCATAGCCACACTCAAACTCAGTGCCGATGAAAAGTCAGTCGCGTTGCGCGTGAGTTACGGCAATCTGACGACGGCCAAAACTTCAGCGCACGTACGCGGCCCGGCGGAACCGAACGCGACGGGGCCGGTGGTTTACGATCTCGACACGGGCGAGCCGCAAAGCGATGGTTCGTTTGTGTGGAACGTCACGTCAGAGCTTGTCACGGCGCTCAAAGCCGGTCGGATTTATTTGATCGTAAACACCGCGCGTTATCCCGCTGGCGAATTGCGCGGACATTTCGGCTTGCAAGTGGGTTCGTCTGAATTCACGCCGCCTGCCGCTGCGCCGCCTTTGCCGAGCGGTACGCCGTCGCCGCGCGATGCCGCACGGTTTTTAACGCAGGCTACGTTTGGGCCGAAGACGGCGGACATCAGCCGAGTGCAACAGATCGGATACGGCGCGTGGCTTGATGAACAGTTTGCCAAACCGCGCATCAAACATATTGACGTGCTGGCGCAGCTTGGACGCAGTTACGGCACGAACGATTTGATCGAATCCACTTGGCAGCAGGCCATCAACGGCGACGACCAGTTGCGTCAGCGCGTAGCCTTTGCCTTGCATCAAATTCTCGTCGTGTCTGAATTCGCCGACGGGCTGTCTGACAACGCCGATGGGCTGGCGACTTATTACGATTTGTTGACCGAACACGCTTTCGGCAATTACCGCACGCTGCTCGACGCCATTACGCTCAACCCCGCGATGGGCGCGTTTCAAAACGTATTGCGCAACGACAAAGAAGACACTGTCACCGGCGCTGTGCCGAATGAAAATTACGCGCGCGAGTTGATGCAGCTTTTCACTATCGGGTTGAACAAGTTGCATCCCGACGGTTCGCTGCAACTTGATGCGAACGGCTTGCCGCAAGCGACTTATACGCAAGAGACCGTGGGCGGATTGGCGCGCGTGCTGACTGGTTGGTCGTGGGGCGGCAACAATCCGAATGTGCCCGATCAATGGTACGTGCCAGTTTCGCAAAGTTACCGCGTGCCGATGGTCAATTTTCCTTCGCACCATTCGACCGGCGAGAAGCGATTGCTCAACGGCGTCACCGTACCCGCCAATCAAACCGGACAAAAAGATTGGAGCGATGCGTTGAGTAACATCTTCAACCATCCCAACGTTGGCCCTTTCATCAGTCGGCAACTCATTCAAAAACTGGTCACGAGCAATCCGAGTCCCAGTTATGTCTATCGCGTGGCGTCTGTGTTCAACAACAACGGCAGCGGCGTGCGCGGCGATTTGCGGGCCGTCGTGCGCGCGATCCTGTTGGACTATGAAGCGCGCAGCCTCGACGTAGTGAGCCAGCAAGGTTACGGCAAGTTGCGCGAACCGGTGATGCGTTTGACGACGTTGTTGCGCGCCTTTCGCGGCAGTTCGCCCAGCGGACGCTATCGTTATCACTATGCCGAACATCCGTGGGGCGACATCGGGCAAAATTTTCTGCGTTCGCCCAGCGTGTTCAATTTCTTCGCGCCGACTTATCAATACCCCGGCGCGCTAGCCATGGCTGGACTGGCCTCGCCTGAATTCCAACTCGCCACTGACGCATCGGTCATCGCGCAGGCCAACTATTTCAAGGTGTTTATTTTTTACGGCTACGACGAAGGGCAATACATGGTGAATTTGCAATACAGCGAATTCACGCCTTACGCCGCAACGCCCGCGACGTTGGTAGACAAGCTGGATACGCTGTTGCTTTCGGGCGCAATGTCGCCCGGCTTGCGCGCCGCGTTGGTCAAAGCCGTCACCGCCGTACCCGCGCAAAGCCCGACGGAGCGCGTACAAACCGCGATTTACTTGATCGTCTTTGCGCCGGAGTTCGTGATTCAAAAATGATATTCAGCCACGGGGAACACGGGGAAATAGGGAATGGCTCTCACATCAATATCCCCTTTTCCCCGTGTTCCCCGTGGCGAATTCCTTAGAACCCCTTAGAACTTATGACAACGACACGTCGAAATTTTATCCGTCAAACGCTGAAATCTTCACTGGGAGTGGCTTGCGCCAGTGGGATCATTGGTGATTTGCGCCGCACACTGGCGGCGACTTCGGCTCAGACCAATGATTTCAAAGCGTTGGTTTGCATTTATCTGGCGGGCGGCAATGACGGCGACAATATGCTGGTCGCGCGCGGCTTTGATGAATATCGCAACTACGCGATTGGACGCGGGCGCCTGGCGCTGGGGCGCAATTCGTTGTTGCCGATTACGCCTGCGCGCAATGCCACTAATGATGGACGCGAGTGGGGCTTGCATCCGAACCTGACTGAATTGCAGCCGCTCTTTGCGCAAAAGAAACTCGCCATTCTCGCCAACACCGGCTTGCTCACTGCGCCGCTCACACGCGAACAATATCTAGCGGGCAGCAGCGCCACGCCGCCGTTGTTGTTTTCGCACTTGGATCAAGCGAACTATTGGCATACGTCTTTGCCAGACCGGCCTAATGCACGCACGGGCTGGGGCGGGCGGATGGCTGATGCGTTGCGCGCACTGAATGCCAACGCGCGGCTTTCGCTGTCGGTTTCAATCGCGGGCAATCACATCTTTCAAGCCGCCGAACAGGTCATCCCTTATCAACTCTCGCCCGAAGGCAGCGTAGGCTTACTCGATTATTTCGAAGGCAACAACCCCGATATGCGTGAAGTCGCCGTCCGCGAAATTCTCGCGCTCGAAAATAACAATTTGTTTGAGCGCACTTATCGCGATCTGACCAAACGCGCGATTGATAACAATCTCAAGCTGAGAACGGCGCTGGGCATGACGCCGCCGCCGATGGCGTTTTTTCCGCAAACTGACTTAGGCGCGCAGTTAAAAATGGTCGCGCGGCTGCTGTCAGTGCGAGAACCGCTGGACATCAAGCGGCAAGTCTTCTTTGTCTCGGTGGACGGTTACGACACGCACGGCGCACAGCTCGAAACCCATGCCACGCTCTTGCGCGAACTCAGTCAATCCCTCGCAGCGTTTTACCAGGCCACGGTCGAACTCGGCATCGCCAATCAAGTGACTACGTTTACGACTTCAGAATTTGGGCGTACGTGGCACTCGACCGGCTTGGGTTCCGATCACGGCTGGGGCAATCATCAATTGATTTTGGGCGGCGCAGTCAAAGGCGGAGACATTTACGGCAAGATGCCGGTGCAAACCGAAGAAGGGCCGGATGACAGTACGTCAGGCCGCTGGATTCCTACTACGTCAGTGGATGAATATGCCGCGACGTTGGCGCGCTGGTTCGGCGTGAGCGCGACCGATCTGCCACTCGTCGTACCGAACATCGGCAGGTTTTCCAATCCGAATTTAGGCTTTATGAACTGAAGAAAATAGCCACGGGGAACACGGGGATTATGGGGGATGACTTGAGGCCGTGATTAGCTCGTTGTTAGCGAAATAATCACAACCCTAAATCATCCCCCAAAATCCCCGTGTTCCCCGTGGCTATTTTTTTTGCTTCGTTTAGCTATACCGCAGCCAACGGACGACTTCGGGGATCGTAGGCCGTTTGCCATACATCAGCACGCCGACGCGGTAGACTTTGGCCGCCAATACCATCAGGGCGAAAATCGTAACCAACAACAACACAATCGAAAGGATGATTTGCCAAGCAGGCGGCGTCTGAAAGCTGATGCGCATAAACATCAGAATCGGGCTGAAGAAGGGAAACAGTGAAAGCAACGTCGAAGCCGTCGAGTTCGGGTCTTGCATCACCAGCGCCGAGATCATGATTGGTAACACGATGGTCATCGTCACCGGAATTTGCATTTGTTGGCCGTCTTCTTCGTTCGACACAATCGCGCCGACCATGGCGTAAAGCGTCGCGTAAAGAAAATATCCCAAGATGAAATACAACACGAAAAAGAAAAGCAGCATCGGCTGAATTTTCGGCATGGGTATGTTGGCGAACCGCATAACCGGCATCGCCGTCACCGCACTCATCGCCAATCCAGTCAAAGACCAAACGGCAAATTGCGTCAAGCCGACCATGCCGATGCCAATGAGTTTTCCCAGCATTAACTCAAGCGGTGAGACTGAAGACAGCAAGACTTCGATGATGCGCCATTGTTTTTCTTCGATCACGCCGCGCATCACCGTGATGCCGTAAATCAAAATCGAAACGTAAATCGCCATAATCAAGCCGAAGGTCAGAAAGAAGGTTTGACCTTTTTCCTGTTCGCCGCGGCTGTTGATGATGTTGAGTTCG
>JANNUY010000501.1:0-8470 GCA_031414155.1 Acidobacteriota bacterium | reverse complement strand
GGCAGCTTGTGCCACCGTTTTCGAAGTATTTATGAAAGCATTAAAATCACTAGCAAGTGCCGTTTTGCTAACGAGTTTGATTGTCGTTTCCGCAGTCGCGCAAAAGAAAGAGCAGTGGGACAAGGTTGACCGCATGGCGATTCAACTCGAAGAACTCAAGACGGAGTTCATTCTGTTGCAGCGTTCGATGCAAGCCATGCAGGAAACCTTTAACAAGACCAATGGCGAAACGCGCACGTTAATCGAACAGATGGGCGACAACATCGCCGCCATTCGCCGCGCGCAATCAGGCATGGCGACGAGCGCAACTGACACGAGTTCGCAAATTTCGGCGATGGGGGAACGCACGACGGCGACGAACTCGCGTATGGAGCGGCTGTCAGAACAATTCGCGCAGTTGAAAAAACTGATCGAAGACATTCCGAAAATGCCTACGTTCACGCAACTGACGCCGGGCAATGCCGAGCAACTTTTTGCCGCTGCTTATAGTGATTATTCGCGCGGCAATTTCGATCTGGCGATTTCTGAATTTAAGCAATACGTCGAGACTTACCCTTCGTCAGAACTCGCTGATAACGCGCAATACTGGATCGGCGAGATTCTTTACGCGCAAAAGAAACTGCCCGAAGCGATTGCCGAATTCGAGAAGGCTGCGCTCATCAACGCGCAAGGCGACAAGACGCGCGTGGCTCTTTACAAGCGCGCACTCGTGTTGCTTGAGATGGGCAAGAAAGACGACGCCGTGGCTCAGTTCCTTTCTCTGACAAAGAATTACGCCAACACGAATGAGGCGACGTTGGCTACGCAACAGTTGCAACAAATCGCGCCCGAAGCGCTTGCGCCACCGCCTGCACCGGTGACCGCGCCTGCGCCCGTCGCGCCTGTGAAAAAGAAAAAACCATAGGCAAAGGTAGCGTAACCTGCCGAGGTTGCGCTGTCCTCGCAATTAGCCCAATGAGCAACGACGCAACCTCGGCAGGTTGCGCTACCTGTTTGGAGACAAGACCGATGACGATGATGAACACTCCCCTGACGATGCACGTGCTGATGGAGCGCGGGCCGTTGTATGCCTCTGACACCGAGATCGTCTCAAAAACCCGCACCGGCATTCACCGTTACACTTATGCCGATATGGGGCATCGTGCGAAACAGCTTGCCAACGCACTGACCAAGCTCGGCATCAAGCAAGGCGACCGCGTAGCCACCCTCGCCTGGAACTCTTATCGCCATCTCGAAATTTATTACGCCGTGCCCTGTATGGGCGCGGTCTTGCACACTTTGAATTTGCGCCTCTCGGCAGAGCATCTCGCTTACATCATCAACCACGCCGAAGACAGCGTGATATGCGTTGACGACGAATTGCTGCCGCTGCTCGAACGCATCGGCGATCAACTCACCGGCGTCAAGCATTTCATCGTGATGAGCAATACGGGTGTATTCACCACGAAGCTCGGTCCCGCGCACAATTACGAAGAGTTGATCGCGGGCGAAAGCACCGAATTCGCGTGGCCTGAGATTGATGAGAACGCGCCGATGGGTTTGTGTTACACCAGCGGCACGACCGGCAATCCGAAAGGCGCGATGTATACGCACCGGTCGAATTACCTGCACACCGTCACGCAATGCATGGCCGACGGCATGGGCGTCAAAGGCGCAGACACCGTGATGGCCGTCGTACCGATGTTTCACGCCAACGCCTGGGGCCTGCCTTACGCCGGTTGCACCGTAGGTTTCAAGCAAGTCTTCTGCGGCCCGATGATGGACGGCCCTTCGATTTGTCAGTTATTGGCGGACGAAAAAGTTACGGTGACGGCAGGCGTGCCTACGATTTGGATGGGCGTCAAAGCTGAACTCGAAGCGAATCCCGGCAAGTATGATTTGTCCAGCTTGCGCGCGATGACCTGCGGCGGATCGGCTCCGCCGCGTGCGCTGATTGACTGGTTTGAAACCAACCTTGGCGTAGATTTCATTCAAGCTTGGGGCATGACCGAAACGAGTCCGCTCGGTTCGGTCGCGCGCCTCAAAGGCAAGATGGCCGATTGGCCGCGCGATAAACAACTCGACGTAAAGCAACGATGCGGCATCATCGCCGCCGGACTCGAAGCGCGCATCGTCAACGAAGACGGCAACGAAGCCGCCCACGACGGCACGGCCATGGGCAAGTTGCTCGTACGCGGCCCGTGGATTGTCAGCGAGTATTACAAAGCCGACGCGCCCGAACGCTTCCCCAACGGATGGTTCGACACGGGCGACATCGCTACGATGGATGCCGAGGGCTATCTGGCAATTGCCGACCGCGACAAAGACGTAATCAAAAGCGGCGGCGAATGGATTTCGTCTGTAGATTTAGAGAACGCGATCATGGCCGTGCCCGGCATCGCCGAAGCCGCCGTCATCGGCGTCAATCATCCGCGCTGGCAGGAACGCCCAATGGCTTGCGTCGTATTAAAACCCAGAGCCGAAGTCACCCAAGACCAAATCAACGAATACCTCGTCAACAAAGCTGGCATCGCCAAATGGTGGCTGCCAGACGAAATCAAATTCGTCGAAGCCATCCCGAAAACCAGCGTCGGCAAGTTCGATAAGAAGGTCATCCGCGAGCAATACAAAGATTACGTCTTGCCTGGGTAAACGGTGGCGCAAGCTGCCGAGCTTGCGCTGCTGATTCAGTTTCAAAACGATCAACGACGTGAGCTTGGCTACGCGACGATTCCATCCGAGAAGCAACGCGCATCAACGCGCTTTTCCTTCTCGGCATCAATCGCAGCCAGCCCACGGCGCAAGCTCAGCAGCTTGCGCCACCGTTTCCCATGAAAAACCCAACCGAAGAATTCGACATCATCCTGTTTGCTTCGCAAGCCGACTGGCGCAAGTGGCTGGCGAAACAACACGCTAAATCCACCGGACTCTGGCTGCGCTTTGCGAAAAAGAATTCAGGCGTAGTCTCGGTCACTTACGAAGAAGCGTTGGACGTGGCCTTGTGTTACGGCTGGATTGACGGACTGAAGAAAAAGTACGACGAGCAAACTTATATGCTGCGCTTCACCCCGCGCGGCACACGCAGCGTCTGGTCGAAGATCAATCGCAACAAAGCCACTGCCCTCATCGAATCAAACCAGATGCAACTCGCCGGACACGCCGCCATCGAACGCGCCAAACAAAACGGCCAGTGGGACGCGGCCTACGACTCGCAAAGCACGATGGAAGTGCCCAACGACTTGCATGCGGCGCTGAATAAAAACGCCAAAGCCAACCAGTTTTTCGGTGAGTTGAATAGCGTGAACCGCTACGCGATTTTGTGGCGGCTGCAAACGGCGGTGAAAGCTGAGACGCGCGCCAAACGGCTGCGGCAATTTATCGAAATGTTGGAACGCGGCGAGAAGCTGCACTAAGAAAACTTAAGATGAAAACCCAAAAGACATTTATCGTGACGATGGCAATGGCATTGGTATTTGCCTGCTCGTCGGCTTGCAATAACAACCCGCCCGTAGTCGAAAAACAATTGGTCGAAACCGCTAAGGATTCTGTCCCTGCAGCCGCCCCCACTCCCTGGTGCGATAAAACCGCCAAAGGCTGCGTACGTTTTGCCGTACTGGGCGATTTCGGAGACCAGAGAAAATTTGACGGCAGCCCGGAAAGGCACGTAGCGAAAATGGTGACGGGTTGGGAACCGCAGTTCATCATCACGGTCGGCGACAATAATTACCCTTGCGGAAAAGCCGATACCATCGTCGCCAACAGCCAACCATATTGCGATTACATTTATAACCCCGGCGCGAAACCTTCGCCTTGCACAGGAACCGCTGCGGCCAATCAAAAGAACGCCTTTTTCCCCGCGCTGGGGAATCACGAATGGTATTCCAAAGACGCAGAGCCTTACGTTGCCTTCTTTACCGGCTTGCCCACCAACAGCAGCGGCACGCAACCGAATCAGCGTTATTACGACCTGACCTGGAACACACGCGATAATCAGTCTTCGCCGGTTCATTTGTTTGCGATTGACAGTGAAGACAAGCAGGCAGTCGAAGAACAATGCGGCTTGAGCTTTCAGACGGCGACTTATGAACCGGATGGCGCGACGGTCGGATCGGCTCAATACAACTGGTACAAAGCCGCGCTCGGCCAAGCCAAAGAACCCTGGAAGATCGCTTATTTCCACCACCCGCCTTACGTTTGCGGCAGTGGCTCAAAATGGATGCAGTGGAATTTTGAATCCGTGGGAACCAATGTCGTCTTGGCGGGCCATCAACACGCCTATCAGCGCTTTGCCCAGACGAATACCGCTGAATACCCTCACATCATCAACGGAGCGGGCGGGACTGAGTTACACGGTTGCCAGGATATGGGGAACGGTTTCGTCAAACAGCATAAGGTCACCAAACAATATGGCGCGATGCTGGCTGAAGCGACTAACACGACGATTACCTTCTTTTTCTAGACGACGAATGGTGCAACTCCGACGTTGTCAGATTGGGTGCAGGTAACGAAAGACAATTCCGCCAACGGACAGAAAATGACCTGCCAAGGCTGCTGAGGTTAATGGCTATGAACACGGCGTAATCATCGTGCGAGTATTTCACGGGATGACCTCAAGCGTCGCTCCATCAACCAAGCGATAAAGATAAAAGTCGTCATCCAACGTGAAGACCTGAAGCAATCCCAAACTTTCAGCCACGACTACTAACGAAGCGTCGGCCAAATCCATTGGCGTATCGGCGTATTTCACCATCAGTTCACGCATCCGTTGTTGTTCGGTTGCCATCAAATCGTGCAACAGCACCAACTCATCCGTGACGTATCCCCACAACACCTCTTGCGCCGCGTGGCCGCAATCCCGAGGAAGCAGGTACATCGCCTCAGTCAAACAAGGCCACGTCGTCAGCAACGGCACATTGGGTAACTCACGCAAGGCTTCCATCACTGGCAGGTGTTCTGTAGTTTGCTGATTCACCATCGCCACCAACGGGCCAGTGTCGGTCAACAAAACGCGAGAACGAAGCGCCCACCGGTTCATATCTTGCCCTGCCTACGCTTTTCCAAAAGGATTTCTGTGAACTGCTTCCCGGTGTTGCGCGCTGAAACAATCCCTTTACCGCTAACCACTCCAAGCCGTCCGGCAAAACGGTCTGCTAAGGTTTCGTGGGGCTTTGTCGGCGCTTGCTCTTCCAATTCGGTCGGCGCTTGCTCGACTTCCAACTCTTGCAGCTTGTCGAGCAAAAGCTGTTGCGCCAATTCGTCGGACGTTAAACCGGGCCGCTGAGATTGCGCAGCCAACGCACTTTCGATTTCTGGTGTAAGTGCAATAGTCATCTCACCACTTCCATAATTTGAGGAGTCGGCTCAACCGCCAGCCCCTTAAAAGGCGGGAAACTATTTTTTTTCGCCTTTTGTTTCAGTGCTAGGCAGCATTAACCCATCAACCCAAATCTCATCTGGTAAAATCTCATCTGGCGTCACCACAACGATTGCTCCGTTGAGTAAAGCCGTTACAGATTTCCGGTTTCGTTTGTGCATACGAAGCGCTTCCAGCACAGCATCCCGAAATATCGCTTCGATGTCTTTACCGTGAACAGTAAATAATCCTTCTTCCAGCCATGCGGCATTCTTCATTGCGCCACCTCACAAAAAGCTTTCCAAATATCAGCGGCAAAAACCTGCGGTTCAGCCGCCACTTTGCCACTCGCTACCAACTTTGGATCACCGAAAGCAGAATTGTCATATACTCCCCACTCATCGGCGAGGGGCTGGTATACCGAAAAAAAGTTTTGCACTCCTCTAACATATCGGCGCCGAATCACTTCTTCAGGAATGCTATGCCCAAGTGCCTCGACTCTCCGCCTAACACGTTGTACTGCTAATTCAGGAGTTTGCAACCAAATAAATAGTAAATTAATGCGATAGCCCGAATCCTTCAGCTTGGCTATAAATTTTGCGTGGCTCTTGCCTGCCAGTGTGGTTTCCAGAGCAAAACTTTTTTTGTTGCCTTCATGATCACGCAACGTTTTGATCATATCTTTTCCCGCTTTCATCGCCATCAACTCCGGTACAAAGCCTGATAGCCTTGCCGCAATCTGGTCGGCGTTGACATAGAGTCTCAGGTCTAACTCGTCACGCAACAGTACCGGAGCAATCGTAGATTTACCTGCGCCATTAGGCCCTGCGATGATCACAATTTTGGGACAAATATCCATAAGGTAAGCCTTTCCGAATAAATAGAACGCTACAACTTTTCCAACCCCGCATACTTCGCCACCAACTTCTTCATTCCATACCCCGGAAAGTTGATCGTGAGTTTGGCGTCTTCGCCTTCGCCTTCGACGCGGACAATCAAACCCTGGCCGTATTTCGCGTGCCTGACCCGCTGGTTGGAGCGATAGCCCGATGACGAACCGCCGCTCGAACCCGCTTTTATCAACGTAGGTTTCGCAGGTGCGGCTTTCTGAGCAGCTTGCCGCTCAAGAAAATCTTTAATGCCCTGTTGATCGTTGTAAGTCTTCCCTTGAAACGAAGGCTTCGACTTTTGCGGATAAGGCGTAGCCGTGAGCGTGCGTCCGCCAAATGACGCGCCCTTATTTGTCGCGCTCGCCTTGCCGTGTTTGAGCCAACTGGGGCCTTTCGACAGGTCGTCGAGCAATTCGCGCGGGAACTCGTTCAGGAAGCGCGAAGGTTCGGCGGGCATCTCTTCGCCGTAAACGCGCCGCGCCATCGCGTGCGTGAGATAGAGATATTTTTCGGCGCGCGTGATCGCTACGTAACAAAGCCGCCGCTCTTCTTCGAGCTCGGCTTCGTTGTCGCGGGCGCGCGAATGCGGAAAGAGGTTTTCTTCCATGCCTACGATAAACACGAGCGGGAATTCCAACCCTTTGGCTGCGTGCATCGTCATCAGCGTGACTTGGGCTTCGGCTTGGAATTTGTCGGTGTCGGAACTCAGCGCCGAACGGTCGAGAAATTCGCGCACGGTTTCGCCGGATTCCTGCGCTTCGGCGGCGGCGTTGACGAGTTCTTCGAGGTTGCGCAAACGGCTTTCGGCTTCGTCGGATTTTTCTTCTTTGAGCGCGCGTTCATAACCCGTGTCAATCACTGCCGCTTTGACGAGTTCAGAAAGTTCCGTTTGCGCAGTTGCTTTGGCGATGAGCGATTTGATGATGTCTTGAAAGGCCGTCAGCGCGTTGAGCGTACGCGCGGGCAACATGCGTTCGTCGAGAATCAGATTGAGCGCGACCCAGTGCGAGACGCCGAGTTGTTTGGCGCGGCGCTCTACGTCATCCAGCGTAGACTTCCCTATCCCGCGTGTCGGCGTATTGATAATGCGCAACAGCGCAATCGAATCGTTCGGATTCAACGCCAGCTTGAGATAAGCGATCACGTCCTTAACTTCGGCGCGTTCATAAAAGCTGAAACCGCCGACGAGGTTGTAACGCAAATTGGCACGGCGGCAGGCTTCTTCAAACGAACGCGATTGGGCGTTGGTGCGATACAGCACGGCGGCGCGCAGGTCTGGTTCGCGCAAGAGGTGGTCTTCGATTTTGCCTACGACCCAGCGGGCTTCGTGGTCGCCGTCAATCAGTTGCGCGTACCGCAGCTTGTCGCCTTGCCCTTTGTTCGGGCGCAGCTTTTTGTCGAAGCGCTGTTTGTTATTTGCAATGACCTTGTTTGCCGCGTCGAGAATGTTGCCGGTCGAACGGTAGTTGTCTTCGAGCTTGATGGTTTTCGTACCCGGAAAGTCGCGCTCGAAATTGAGGATGATATTGAAATCGGAGCCGCGAAATTTATAGATGGATTGCGACTCATCGCCTACGACGCAATAGCTGCGGTTGCGCCAGAAATCGGCGGGCTTCTTGTCGTGCAAGAGCGCGTGGTTCCCTTCGACCAACAGCCGCGTCAGGTTGTATTGAATGCCGTTCGTGTCTTGAAACTCATCCACCATCACGTGGCGAAAGCGGTTGTGATAATAGTTGCGCACGAGTTCAGAGTGCCGCAACAACTGCACGGTGCGAATCAGCAGGTCGTCGAAATCAAGCGCGTTCGACGATTGCAGCCGCTGTTCGTACAAAGAGTAAACGCGCGCAATCTGTTCGTCGCGGACTTCGCGCGAACGCGTCGCAAAGGCTCCGGCGTCTTCGCCTGCGTTTTTTGAAGCACTGATGACGGAGCTGCACAAACGCGGAGCCAGCGTTTTGTCGTCGTACCCACAATCGCGGATGCACTGTTTCAATAACCGCTGTTGATCGTCGGAATCATAAATCGTGAAGGTGCGCGTGTAGCCGCGTTCGAGCTTCTCGATGTCGCGGCGCAGGATGCGTACGCACAAGGCGTGAAAGGTCGAGAGCGCAGGCGAACTGGTTTTCTTCCCATCGCCAAGCAATTTGGTGACGCGCTCTTTCATCTCGGCGGCGGCCTTGTTGGTGAAGGTGACGGCGAGAATGTTGTCAGGCCTGACACCGCTCGCAATCAGATGCGCGATGCGAAA
>JANNUY010000500.1:0-1316 GCA_031414155.1 Acidobacteriota bacterium | reverse complement strand
GCCCGAAACGTGTCATCATTCGTCAAGAGAAATTCTTTCAACGCTGTCTCAGAGTTTGCAATGCTCATAAGCTAGTCCTCCTAATTGTTCGGAAGTTGATTGACCAAAGATCGTCTAAGTTTTCGTGGATGCTTAGACCGGATTTGCACTGCACGCATAGTACGCTCAATCAGGAATTTTTCAAGACTCACCGAACAGAATTTTTAATCAACGCGATGAAATTTTCAGATTGGTCGCACTGACCGCCGCATGGCTTCCCCTACGCTGGCGCGATGCGTATGATGCCGCCGTTTCTGCCTTAACTTTTTTCGGGACACACGCCTATGTTCACACTCAACGACGAACCCGTAACTCACGACGCCCTCGGACACCACGAGTTGGCGCGGCGCGTAGGCCATCGCGTACTCAAATGCGATCCGCCTTATGTGATCGGCGTATGCGGTTCGTGGGGCGCGGGCAAGACCAGCTTCCTGCACAAGTTGCGCGCTTATCTGGGTGATGATTTCGAGACGCCTGCCTTCAACCGTCAACATAAAGAATGGTCGAATGGCAAAAAACGCAAGCAACGACTCGACGCTACGCGCGAAGCCTAGTTCGCCGAAACCCGCGACGTATTCAAACAACTCGTCACCCAGGGCCGCACCGAAGTCCGCGAGCTTGAAATCATCTGGTTCAATCCGTGGCAGCATCAGTTCGAATCAAGCCCGCTGGTCGCGCTGTTGCATGAGATTCGCCAGCATTTCACGCTCAAGCGCCGCCTGCTCGACGAAGCGGGCAAGCTGGCCGATGTCTCGTTGCACGCCGTCTTGAACTCGCTCACCGACGTTGCCAAAGAGTTGATGATTCCCTTGCCTTCGGCCAAAACCGTTATGGAACGCGGGTGCGAATACGAAGCCGAACGTTTCTCGACGCCGCTCACTTCGCAACGCTTCAAGGATTTGTTTGAAAGCGCGATTGACGAAATCACCAAAGGCAAAGGCCAGTTGGTGATTTTCATTGACGACCTTGACCGTTGCGAAGGCGAGACCGCTTACCGCCTGCTCGAATCACTCAAGCTTTATCTCAACACCAAAAATTGCGTATACGTGTTGGGTCTCGATCAACAGCACCTTGACACTTCGATTGCCAAAGCCTTGTCGGGCGAAAAAGAAACGTGGCGTTATCGTCCGATTGCACGCGACTATTTGAGCAAGATTTTTCAGAACCTTTTTCCGTTGCCGGTGCCGCGCTCTACGACGAAATATGTTGAGCAGATCGTCAAGCCAGAAGATGACGACGAAGCCAAGGCGATGAATCAACAATTGGCCGACCTGTTC
>JANNUY010000499.1:0-7742 GCA_031414155.1 Acidobacteriota bacterium | reverse complement strand
CTTAAAGCCTCGCGGTATTTCCCAAGTTCTTCGAACGAGTCGAACAGCGCCGCCGAGCGGTAAAGATTGAGGTTCCCGCCGTAAACCACGCGGCTGACCCGATAGCCTTTAGGCCCGGCCTTCCGGGCCAGCGGCAGGAATTTGGTCTTCACGAAGTTTTCGTACTCGGTGTTGTAACCGTTCTCAATGACGGATTCGGTCAGCACCATGAGTTTGGGCTGCCCCATCGGCTGAAAGCTCAAGTCAGGCCGCGTCTCAATGGCGATGGTGTGCGAGCTTTCGATGAAGCGCGCGAACTTGGTGCGATAAACGTCTGCCGCTTCCTGTCCGAGTGCCTTAACAGCCCAGGCAGGGCCGTCGTATTGCGCCATATTTTCAATGGGCGTGATGATGAGGTAGTTGTTGGCGCTTTCGCCAAAGGCGGAGGCATTCCAGACTATCTGTTGTTTGACGCCGGCTTTTTGCAGCATCGGCAGCGTTTCGTTTTTGCGAAACTCTTGCCACTCCGTGCGCATGCCGGATTTAATGCGAACGTATTGAATGCTGACTAATTGCCGTTGCGCGGGCGCTTGCGTGACTGACTTTTCCGCCGCCTTCGTTTGCCCGAAGGCAAGCGGGGTGAGAGAAAGCGTAAGCAGCAGGGCCGCGCAGATTCCGATGAATTGTCTTTTCATGATGGGAGTCTCCTTTTCGAGTCAGAGCTGTTCTCACAGTCGTTGACGGTTTGGTGGTTTGGTGGTGGTGCGAAAAATGCTTTGCGCTTACTCATGCGCAGGCGGCTGGCGAAACCCGCCACCCGCCTGAAAATGAATTTGGGTGAGCCACTACTTGATTTGTTTTTCGAGCGTTGCCCGCAACGATGGATCAAGCCGTAGGCATTCGTCGAAATCGCGTTGCGCGGCGGCGGCTTGCCCCAGCTTTAAGCGCGCCAGCCCGCGAGCCAGCCAGGCGTGGGCGAAGCGCGGATTGAGCTTCAACGCTTGCGTCTGATCGGTCATCGCTCCGGCGTAATCCTGTTTGAGAAATCGCAGCACGCCGCGACTGTTCCACATTTCGGCGGCGTTGGTTTTGCGCTTGAGCGCGGCTTCATAATCAGCAAGCGCGGCGCTGAGATTACCTTTGGCTTCGAGCGCCATGCCGCGATTGTGCAAGGCTTCGGCGAGTTTGGGATTGAGTTCGAGCGCGCGCGTGTTGTCGCTAATCGCGCCGTCGTAATCGCCTTTGAGATAAAGTATCGCCGCGCGATTCGACCACGCTTCAACCATGCGCGGCGCGAGCTTGAGGGCATGATTAAAATTAGCTTCCGCTTCCGTTAGCTCTTCTGCGCTCGCATGCGCTACGCCCCGGTTGTAATAGAGATCGGCAGAGGTTGGCGCAAAGGCGAGGCCGAGACTGAAATCTTCGATGGCGCGTTGATATTCGCCTTTGCTGATCCAGGCGTTGCCGCGTTCGAGATAAGAACTGGCTGAGGCCGCGCGCGAGGCTTGCGCGAACGTGGCGGCGGCGAGGCTGCCGACAACGAACAGCAAGAAGGCCGGTAAGCGTAAGGCGCGTCGCGTGGGGTGGCGGAAGAGCGCGGGGAAATTGACGGTGCGTCGAATGATGCGATGTGCGTCCGTCACGGTTTGCCAAAGCGCGCTGCCGATGACAGCCCCGATGACGGCGATGATGAAGCCGATTGATAGCAGCGCGGCTGACAGCGCGCACGTCCAGATGGCGTATTGCCAGATCGTATTCAAGCCGGTGTTGACGATATTGATGTGGATGAAATCCATATTGCCTCCAATGTTTGCGCGGTGATGTGTGTCGTTGCGAAAGAGGCTGTCAGTCAGCGTCTCTCAATGGCTCATGCGCCGGGGGAAGTAGAAACCCGCCAAAAGAATTTGAGCTTATTGACGCAAGGCTGAAATATGGCGTGCGGCTTGAGCGGTGTGTTAGAGTCCGCGTCACCACAACGCAGGCAGTTTCTCAACATTCATTCCAAAGGAAATCCGCTATGGCTTCTTCTCCCCATGAAGTCACACAACTCTTATTGGCTTGGGGCAAAGGCGACGAAGGCGCGTTGGCGCAACTGGTTCCGCTAGTCGAAGCCGAATTGCACAAGCTGGCGGAGCTTTATCTGCGCCGCGAGCGCCAAGGGCATACGTTGCAACCGACGGCGCTGGTCAATGAGGCATTCGTACGTCTGATTGATGAGGCGAGTGTGCAATGGCAGAATCGCACGCACTTTTTTGGCATTACGGCACAGGTGATGCGGCGCGTATTGGTTGACCACGCCCGCCGCCGCCAGAAGCTCAAGCGCGGCGGTGATTTGCTGCGCGTCTCGTTCACTCAAGCTGAAAACGCCGTGCAGCAAGAAAGCGCCAGCATTATCGCGCTGGATGATGCGCTAGAGACGCTGGCAGGTTTCGATCAGCGCAAGAGCCGGTTGGTGGAATTGAAATTTTTCGGCGGTCTGAGTGAAGAAGAAATTGCCGAAGTCATGCAGTTGTCGGTGCGCACCGTGCAACGCGAATGGAATCTGGCGCGCGCCTGGTTGTTTAGCCAACTCAAAAACCAATGAGCCATCCCCTGACCGCAGAACGCTGGCAACATATCGAACGGCTTTATTACGCCGCGCGCGAGTTGCCGCCCGCAGAGCGCGACTCGTGGCTGATGGCGGCTTGCCGTAGCGATGCTGAAATGCGTCGTGAAGTCGAAACCTTGCTCGCGGCAGATGAACAGGCGACCGGCTTTCTGGATACGCCCGCCTTGCAGTTAGAAGCGCAAAAGCTGGCGGCGGCGCAACCGCCACTGCCCGCGCCGTCATTTACTTCGCCGTTGGGTACTTCATCGTTGGGTACTTCATCGTTGGGACAACATTTCAGCCATTACAAAGTGCTTTCGCATATTGGCGCAGGCGGCATGGGAGAAGTCTATCTGGCGCTCGATGAGTCGCTGGAACGCAAGGTCGCTTTGAAAACGCTGCCCGCGCAATTCGTAGCCGATGCCGCGCGTCTGCAACGTTTCGAGCGCGAAGCCAAAGCCGTCAGCGCGTTGAACCATCCGAACATCATCACCATTTATGAAATCGGCACCGTTGCGACCGAAGCGGGCGAGACGCATTTTATTGCCACCGAATTTATCGAAGGCGTGACGCTGCGCGAACGACTGACTTGCGGCCCGCTAGACTTGCGCGAGGCGCTGACGATTACGGCGCAAGTGGCGGCGGCGCTCGAAGCTGCGCATAAGACCGGCATCATCCACCGCGACATCAAGCCCGAAAACATCATGGTGCGGCCTGACGGATTGGTGAAGGTTTTGGATTTCGGCCTGGCGCGCTTTGCCGAAGTACACCGCGAAAAATTGCCCGACGTTTTGGCTGAAGCGGATACGTTGCCAGCGATCACGCCTGCGCGCGCGGGCGGCAATTCGATGACCGACGCCGGAGCGATTATGGGTACGCCGCGCTATATGTCGCCCGAACAGGCGCGCGGCCTTAAGGTAGACGCGCGCACAGATATTTTCAGTTTGGGCGGAATCCTTTATGAGATGGTCACGGGGCAGCCCGCTTTCCCGGGCGAATCGGTGGCTGAAATTTTTGTGGCGTTGTTGCACGAAGCGCCCCAACCGCTCACGCAAGCTATGCCCGCTGCGCCCGTCGCTTTAGACACGATCATCTGCCGGGCGCTCGAAAAAGACCGCGCGCAACGTTTTCAATCTGTCAGCGAATTGGCGGTGGCACTGGCGACGCTCAAACATCAGGTCGAAAACGCGTCGGAACTGGCTGAGACTCGTTCGCTGCAAGCCGACACGGCGAACCCTCAAAGCGCACGTACCCAACCGGCTCAGGTGGCTCTGACCCAACACAGTCAGGCAGTGACGTTGACGCCGCGTTCGCTGGCGCTTGCTGCCGCGTTGTTGTTGTGCGTCGCGGTGGCCGTGGGCTGGATCAGCTACCGCTGGTTTGCGCCGCGTTCGGTTTCGTTGCCAGACGCGATTATCAAACCGCTGATCGGTTTGCCTGGCACCAAAGACCACGCGGCCTTTTCGCCGGATGAGAGCCGCATCGCGTTCGCGTGGGATGGCGGCAAGAAATACACACAGGTCAGTCCGCACGATATTTATGTGAAGGTGCTGGGCGTCGGCGACAATCCGTTGCGGCTCACCACTGCGCCAGAAGATGACGTGATGCCTACGTGGTCGCCCGATGGTCGCTTTGTGACGTTCGTGCGGATGGCGAACGGACGCGGCGAAATTTATCGCGTGCCTGCGCAAGGCGGTAAGGAAGAGCGTTTGGGCGAAACGGTAGATGGCTGTTCGTGGTCGCCCGACGGCACCAAGCTGGCTTTCATCAGCGTGGCAACCGCTCAAGAAAAGAGCAGCGTTTATCTGCTGACGGTTGAAACTGGAGAACGCAAACGATTAACCACGCCCCCGCCGCCTTTGTCAGATGGGTTCCCGGTGTTTTCGCCTGACGGCAAAAGCGTCGCGTTCTATCGCAACTTCGGCATCACCGAACGTGACCTGTTCGTCGCGCCCGTCAACGGCGGAGCCGTCAAACGAATTACGAACGAGAAAACGCGCATCAATGGATTAACGTGGACGGCTGACGGCGGTGAATTGGTCTATGCCGCTACGCGCGGAACCAAACGACAACTGTTTCGCGTGGCGGTGGCAGGCGGCACGCCAGAACGCTTGCCGCTCACAGGTGAGAACCCGGCTTACCCCACGATTTCGCGTTTGACCAACAAACTGGCGTGGACGGAATCGTTGAGCGATTCGAACATATACGTTTTTGAAGGGGCAGGCTTTGCGGGACGCGACGGGCTTGGCAAGTTCGGCCTGCCCAAGAACCTGATCGCTTATCCGCGCGAAGACCACAGCCCTGAGTTTTCGCCCGACGGACAAAAGATCGTTTTTGCTTCAGGCCGTGCGGGCGGCGAAGACCTGTGGCTGTGCGATGCGGATGGCGGCAACGCCGCGCAACTGACAACGCAAGGCGGCCCGACGGGTACGCCACATTGGTCGCCCGACGGCAAATGGCTCGTCTTCGATTCGCATACGCGCGGCAACGCAGACATTTACGTGATGCCGGCGGGCGGCGGCCCGTGGCGCGGCCTGACGACCGAGCCGTCGTCGGATACGCAAGCGGTGTGGTCGCCCGATGGTCGCTGGATTTATTTCAAATCGAATCGCAGCGGACGCGGCGAGCTTTACCAACTCCCGGTCGAAGGCGGCGCGGCGATTCAGATCACCAAGACCGGTGCGTTTGAGGGTTACCCCTCGCCGGACGGCAAGCTGCTTTATTTCTCGAAAGGGCGCGGCGCTTACGGCTTGTGGACGGTTCCCATCGAAGGCGGCGAAGAGAACCCCGTGCCTGAACTCAAAGACGCAGGCTATTGGCGTTCGTGGGGCATCGTGAAAGAAGGCATCTATTTCATCTCAAAAGAACCAGGGTCGAAAGAAACAGGCACGCGCCAGACGATCAAGTTTTTTAGCTTTGCTTCGCGCCGCATTACGCCGCTTGTCACGGTAGACCGCGAAGCCCTCTGGTGGCAGGCCGGATTGGCGCTCTCACCCGATGGAAAGCGATTGCTGTTCGCGCAGATGGATTACGCGAACGATGAAATCATGCTGATGGAAAACTTTCGTTAAGACACAGGAGCTTCGTATTGCAAAAAGTCCGCCAACCTCAAAGCCAAAGCCACAATCGTCAACGTGGGATTCGCTTGTCCCGTCGTTGGATAAACGCCTGAACCCGCCACATACAAATTATCAACGGTGTGTACTTGCAAGTTGGTGTCTACGATGCCGTCTTCGGGTGAGGCCGACATGCGCAACGCGCCCATGTGATGATCGCCCGCTTGCAACCGCGTCGGGTCTAGTCCCGTAGGATCGAACGTCCAGTTCTCAGCGCCGCCGCTCAAATCCGTAGTGAGTTGAAAATTCACGCCGCCGTGCGCTTCGAGAAATTGTTGCACCAACGTCATCGCCTGACACGCGGTCAGTTTGTCTTGCGGCGACAGGTTCCAATCAAGGTGAAGGACGGGCTGGCCGAAGAGCGGATCAACCGTGGTGGTGTCCAGTGTAATCACGCTGTTTTCGTTCGGCACCGATTCCCAATTCAAGCCGATGGTCGCGGTCGTACCGCCGTTCGAGAAATTGAGCCGCGCGTGAAAAGAGCCGATCTGCGCTTGCGCCAACACCTCCGGCGTAGGCGTCAACATGCCCCACGCAAAGAAATGAAGCAGGCCGTCCAGATCAGTCGGATGGCGCGGCGGCGTTTGCACCAACGTATGCGACTCGCCCGTTCGCTCAGGCGGCGCGAGCGTGACAGGAAGCTCGCTATAAAAGTGCTGAACCTCCGCCGGAACGCCGTTGGGAAAAGAGATTTTGGCAGCGGCTCCGATTAACGGATGCAGCATGAAGCCGCGCCCCAAATGCCCTTGCGCGTTGTCGCCGAGATTGTTCGAGAGTTTCAGCAAGCGCACTGGTTCGATGCCGCCGGTCGCTATCACATAAGCGCCCGCCGTGACCGAAAACTTCACGCTGGGTTGCGTCGCCGTCGGAACCGAAGCGCACGCCAGATTCGTCACGCTGTCTTGATTCGCGGTGGCTTCGATTTGCAATACGTGCGCGTTGAACATCACCGTCACGTTCGACGAGTTTTGCAACACCGCGCCGCATTGCTGTTGAAATGAATAAACGTCGGGGTTGTGCTGAGAATGCCAGATGGCGTTTTGCAGCGGCTCGCCCGTCGTATCGAAAGGCTGCGCGTTCATCGCGTTTTCCCAAAACGCCAGATCGTCGTAATTGAACGGCCCGTAAGGCCCGAACGCATTCGCGTCAGGGTAATAAGCATTCAACTCGTCGAGCGAAATCGGCCAGGCGGCCGCGCGGTATCCGGCGCGCGGTTGCAAGTCCCACGCATCCATCGGGTGGGCGTAAAACCAAAAGTGATTGGTCGTGCCGCCATACATATTGAGCCGCGAGCGCGTCAGAAAGGTGGGATCAACCTGTTGCATGAAAGCGCCCACCGAGCCTTGATAAACGGCTTCGCGCGTCGGGTCGGCATTCGTGCCTTTGTCACTTGGCGTACCGTTCGACAACACCAGCACGTTTTGCGGAGCGCCGTCCAAGCGCATCGCCATCGCAATGCCCGCCGCGCCCGCGCCGATGATGCAAATATCAAACCCGCTCAACGTCGTGCCGTTGGGAAGCTGTGCCGCGTCAGAATACATATCGTGAATCCCTCTCAGTGGCCTGCGCGGAGTAGGGCGGGTTAGTAACCCATACCACTAAAGTTTTGCCATAAGGTTATGGTGTTGAATCAGATGTTGTTCTTTGAAAACCACCGCCCTCCGCGACAAAAGCCAGCAGTTGAACGGACAAGCGTTGCTTGAACGCGGCAGCTTTGGCTGCCGCGTTTTTGAGCTTGGCCTGCAAAAAGCCGAGCGGGTCAAGCAGCTTGCGCTGCTCCGCCCCTGCGGTCAGTGCCTGTAAGCGCACCAGCGTAGATTGCGACTTCCGCATAGACGGCTTGATGTAGCGGCTCAAAAATTCCAGCCATTCGCGGGTGGCCTTTGCCGGTCCACCGCTGAACGCCTGGAGCCAGTAGTCTACGTCGTGGCGCATCTGGCGGAAGAGTTTGGTGGGAGAGATTCTTTCTCCCAACAGATTTTCCGCGACGCCGGTCAACCGGTTGAACAGCAAGAGCGCGATCAGTTTGGCGTAAAACTCGCATTTGACGCGCTGGAGTT
>JANNUY010000498.1:0-2657 GCA_031414155.1 Acidobacteriota bacterium | reverse complement strand
GTTTGCTCGCGCTCGCGCTCACGCCGGTCATCATCACGGGCGGCATTGATCTTTCAGTCGGTTCGTTGATGGGTTTGACCGCGATTGTGTTCGGCGCGTTGTGGCGCGATGCAAGCTGGCCGATTGCGCTGGCGATTGTTGCGGCGTTGTTGTTGGGTTTAGTCGGCGGCGCGTTGAATGCGGCGTTGATCGCAAAATTTAAGTTACCGCCCTTGATCGTTACGCTCGGCACGTTCTCGCTCTTTCGCGGCTTGGCCGAAGGGCTGACGGGCGGCGCGGTGAATTACACGGGCTTTCCAGCTTCGTTTTTGTTTTTCGGACAAGGCTATTTGTGGCAGGTCATACCGCCGCAAACCTTCGTCTTGCTCGCAGCGGCGTTGTGCTATTGGCTGTTGTTGCAGCGTTCGACGATTGGCCGCGCTTTATATGCGATTGGTTATTCGCCCGCCGGAGCGCGTTATGCGGGCATTCCCGTCGAACGGCGCTTGTCGTTGATTTACGTCTTGTCGGGTTTGATGGCGAGCGTCGCCGCGTTGATTTACGTCGCGCATTTGGGGCAGGCGAAATCGGATGCAGGTACGGGTTATGAATTGATCGCCATCACGACGGTCGTCTTGGGCGGGACTTCGATCTTTGGCGGACGCGGTACGATTCAAGGCACAGTGTTGGGCTTATTCGCCGTAGTCATTTTGCAAAACGGATTGCGACTGAGCGGTATGCCTGCGGAGTTGGCGGGCATTCTGACGGGCGTGTTGTTGTTGGGTGTGATTGTGATGGAGCGTCTGGGTACGCGGGCGTCCCCGCCCGCTTTGCCTGCGGAAACGAAACTTTTGGTCAAGGGCGCAACCCTTCAAACTGAGCGGGCGGGGACGCCCGCGTACCCAGAATTCGATATGAAAAACTCTCAAGTAGGAATCATTTGCGCCGCGATCATTGCGGCTGCGCTCATCATTGCGGGCAGCAATTGGATGTTGGTGAATTCGTTGCGGCAACCTGCAACGGCGAATACAAGCGCGAATTTGCCTGCCAAAAAGATCACCGTCGGCATGATGCCCAAAGCGAAAGGCGATCCTTATTTCATCAGTTGCCGCAAGGGCGCTGAAGAAGCCGCGCGCGAACTCAACGTAGACTTGCTGTGGGACGGCCCTACCGGACTCGATCCCGCCAAACAAAACGAAGTCGTCGAAGCATGGATTACGCGCGGCGTAGACGTGATTGCCGTCAGTGTCGAAAACCAGGCGGGCATTTCGACCGTGTTGCGCAAAGCCCGCGAACGCGGAATCAAGGTTGTCACATGGGATGCCGACGCTGAAAAAAACGCGCGCGATTTTTTTATCAATCAGGCTACGCCCGAAGGCATCGGCCAGACGCTGATGGATGAAGCGGCGCGCATGATGAATGGTAAGGGCGAATTCGCCATCATCACCGGAGCCTTGAGCGCCGCCAATCAAAACGAGTGGATCAAACACATCAAAGCGCGACTGGCTGAAAAATATCCTGAAATGAAACTCGTCACGATTCAGCCGAGCGATGATGACCGCGACCGCGCGTTTGCGGCTGCGCAAAACATTATGAAAGTGCATCCGAACGTAAAAGTTCTGGTTGCCATTTCTGCGCCCGCCGTACCTGGCACTGCCGAAGCCGTCAAACAATCAGGCCGCGCCGATGTGAAAGTCACAGGGCTTTCGCTGCCCAATCTATGCAAACCTTATGTCCACGATGGGTTTATTGACAGCGTCGTGTTGTGGGACACAGGCAGCCTGGGTTATTTGGTCGTTACCGCAAGTCAGGCGATGATGGCGGGCGAATTGAAAGCAGGCGTGAATGCGCTGACCGCAGGCCGCCTGAATAAACTCGAAGTCAAAGGCGACAACGTTTTGTTGGGTGCGCCGATGATTTTCACGAAGGCAAACATAGATAAATTCGATTTCTAAATTTTCATGGACAAAGAACTTGAAGTAGCTCGCCAACTGGCACGCGAGGCGGGCGCAATTTTGATGCAGTTTTACCGTGACGGTGCGAAGGTCGAGTGGAAAGGCTACGACGATCCGGTGACGGCGGCGGATAAGGCTGCGAATGAAATGCTGGTGCGTGAGTTGTCACGCGCTTTTCCGCACGATGCGATTCTGTCAGAAGAAGCCGAAGACGATCAGGCGCGGCTCACCAATGAACGCGTGTGGATGGTTGATCCGATGGACGGCACGAAGCAATTCATCGAACGGCTGGATGAGTTTGCGGTGATGATTGGTCTTGCGGTCGCGGGCGTACCGCGCGTCGGTGTGGTTTTCAATCCGGCGACTGACAAGATGTATTACGCCGCGCACGGCGTCGGCGCTTACCTCGAAACGGGACTGACCACCAAACGTTTGCACGTAGGCGCGCAAAGCGATACGCGACAGATGACCGCCGCGATGAGCCGTTCGCATCACAGTCCGCAAGTTGATCGCGTGAGAAACGTGCTGGGCATTGCGGGCGAAGCGCGTTCGGGCAGCGTGGGCTTGAAAGTCGGTTTGCTCGCCGAAGCCAAAGCGCACGCTTACATCCACATCGGCTCGAAAACCAATCAGTGGGATACGTGCGGGCCGGCTGCGATTTTGACCGAAGCAGGCGGCGTGATTACTGACAATCACGGCCAGCCGCTGGATTTCAACACGCCT
>JANNUY010000497.1:0-6501 GCA_031414155.1 Acidobacteriota bacterium | reverse complement strand
TTGGACGAGCGCGCGCACGCGCTCCGACAACTTAATACGCACAGAAGTTTGATTGGGTATTTGAAGTGGATTCCTTTCAAACCCAGTCTAACATCGTGCTTCAAAGAACAGGATGGAGAACTTTAGAAAAGCTCCACTAGGGTGGCGGCAACGTCAATCGGCTTGATGACGAAGCCCGAAGCGCTTGGACGTTCAACCGGCAGCGTGACCGTTGTTTCTCGTTCGTTAGTTTTCGGTTCGAGCAATGCAATGGTTTCAGGCATGGCAAGTCGCCTCCTTTCAAAATGATGCGCGCATCCTAATAATATAATATACACGGATCAGAAGGCATTTGGCTTCGGTCAAAAGTTCTGCTAGGCGAGCGGATAAGCCAGTTGTGTGCGAGCACCAAGCTCGCACACTGCGCGCGCGTAGTGCCCGCCGTCGTCAGGGTTTTTCGTAACTGATGAGCAGCACCAAGTCTGCTTTGCCTTCCTGCTTCAGTCCGTGCGAGCTACCGGGCAGCGTCAAGATGGCGTCTCCCGCTTTAGCCGGAAATTCCTTGCCGTTCATTTGCATCGTGCCCGTGCCGCTGAGGATGTAATAGACCTCGTTTTCTTTTTGCAGGTGATAGCCGATGGCTGCGCCCGGATGCAGCACACGTTTGCGAACGACGTATTTGAACGAGGCTACGTTGTCGAAAAAGCTGTAACCCGTTGAACGCCCCGGCCCACTGTGCGGAGCCGCGCCGGTCTTTTTCACGTCGGCTTCGCGTTCGAGAATGTAACCCGGCGTAGGCGGCGTGCTTTGCGCTTGAGTGCCTTGTGCTTGCGTAAGCGACCGCGCCGTAAAGAAAGCCCCACCGATTACGCCAATAAAAAGTGCGAGAGAAATAATGAGAATTTGTTTCATGCGTTTCCTTGTTCTAGTTGCCAGCGACTGGCGGGTTTGCCGTCGCGGTATTTGATAGTCGCAATCGCCACTGCGCCAAGCAGAGCGACGACAGAAAGAATGAAAAAGCCTTGTGCGTAACTGCCCGTGTTTTCGCGGATGCGCGCGACGAGCCAGGGCGTAGCGGCTTCGCCTACGGCATCGCTCATGATGATGATGCCGAGAATGCGGCTCAAGCCCACGAGTCCGAAACATTCCGCCGTCATTAGCGGAATCAACATGTAATCTCCGCCCAGGCCAAAGCCGAAGGTGAACGCGAAAACATAGAGCAACACCGGCGTCGTTTGCGCCCACACCAACAGCGGAATCGAAAGGCCGATGATCAAAAAAATGACGACCATTACGTCTTTTTTGCGAAAGCGATCAGCCGCCCAACCGGTGGTCAGGCGTCCGGCGATGCTGGCAAAGAGTACGATGCTCGGATAGAGAGCTGCCGCGCTTTTGGCCTGTTCATTCGATTTGGCGATGTCGGCGAGATAGAGCGGCAAGTTTTGAATGATGCCGCCGACGGCGCTGATGCTGAGTACGCTGCCCAACGCGAGCAACCAGAATGCAGGCGTGCGAAAGACCTGCATCAACTTGGGCGCTACGGCGGCAGGTTGATTGGTTTGAACAGGTGCGTCATCGCCATCGGGGAATTGTCCCAAATCAGCGGGCTGGCGTTTGATCACAAACAACGCGAGTAACAGCAGTGTGACAAAAATCAATCCGGCCAGAATCGCCAGTGCGCCGCGCCAGCCATAACTTTCGCGCAACCATTTCACCAGCCACGGCACGACGGCCCCGCCCGCACCGATGCCTACGTAAGCGATGCCCATCATTCGTCCGCGCAGCCGATTGAACCAGTTTGAAATGAGTACCTGACAGGGCAACGGCCCGGCGCACAGATAGCCCAGCGCGTTGAAAAAGAAAAAGCCATACAGCGCATTGAGCGAATTCATGCGGCTGAAGCCGAACAGCGCGATGCCGGCAAAGGCTGCGCCAGCGACCATCACTACGCGCGGGCCGTATTTCTCAAACGCCCAGCCCGCAAGAAAGCCGAAGATTGGGCCAACGATAATCTTGCTCAACGTATTGCCCCATTGAATCTGATCGCGCCGCCAGCCGAAATCCCGCACGTAATCAGGATAGAACTGCGGCATGCCATAGGTGATGAAACCGACGAGCATCATCATGAAAATGAAGGCGGCAGCGGTGACATACCAGCCGTAAAAGCCAGACGAAGAGACGCGATTAGCGTTGTTGCTCATGCTTTACCTGTATTTGTTTACCTGTATTTTGAGTGGTGTCGAACCGAAATGGAGGCGCAAAGTAGCACAGAAGAAATGGGTTGTCCTCTGTGAGGACGTCAGTGTTCTCAATTTTTTTAGCGGAACTCTAAGGCGGTTGACCCTCCCCGTCACCATACCTATAATGCGCGGCTTCGTCAGTGAACCGTTTTAGCTAAAAGGAGAGTCAACAGTGGCATACGCAATCATCCGTTCGGGTGGCAAGCAGTTTCGTGTTAGCGCCGGAGAAATCGTGCGCGTTCCGTCCTTGGCCGATAAGAACGAAGGCGACGCCGTCGAGTTCGAAGTTCTGGCCACCGGCGATGCGGGCAACGTTCAAATCGGCAACCCCGTTTTGGCGGGCGCTAAGGTTACGGGAACCGTCGTGAAAAACGCGCGCGGCCCAAAAATCATCGTTTTCAAATTCAAACGCCGCAAGTCGTTCAAGAAGATCAAAGGTCATCGTCAGGGTTTCACTGCGGTGAAAATTGACGCGGTCGCTTAATCCAAGGGGAGTTTTCAAGTCATGGCACACAAAAAAGGTGTAGGTAGTTCACGCAACGGACGCGACTCTAACTCGCAACGCTTAGGCGTCAAACGCTTCGGCGGACAGTTGGTGTCGGGCGGGTCGATTCTGGTGCGTCAACGGGGCACGCGCTTCAAACCCGGCACGAACGTCGGCATCGGCAGTGACGATACGCTGTATGCCAAAGTCACCGGCGTCGTGAAGTTCCAAGACAAAGGCCGCAAAGGCCGCTTCATTAGCGTATTTCCCCCAATTCAGGCAGAAGCGTAACGTCAGTCTCAGCGCAAAAGTCTGAGGCCGGAAGTTTGCAGTCTAAAAGATGTTTATAGACCGCGCGAAAATTTACGTGCGAGGCGGCGATGGTGGCAACGGCATTCTGGCCTTTCGCCGCGAGAAATTCGTTGCGCACGGCGGTCCTTCGGGGGGCGACGGCGGCAACGGCGGTTCGGTTTTTCTCGAAGCGACGGAAGGGCTGAACACGCTGCTGCATTTTCGCTACAACCCCGAACACCGTGCTGATCGCGGACGGCATGGCGAAGGTTCCAATCGCCATGGGCAGGACGGCAAAGACCTCGTAGTGCGAGTTCCAGTCGGAACGGTGATTTATGACGAGTTGACCGACGAAGTCATTCACGATTTCACGCACGCGGGCGAACGCTTTCAGATTGCCAAAGGCGGACGCGGCGGACGCGGCAACGCGCAATTCGCTACGTCAACCAATCGCGCGCCGCGCCATCACGAAGACGGTCGTCAGGGGCAGGAACGCTGGCTTGTCGTAGAACTCAAACTCATCGCCGATGTGGGCTTGGTTGGCTTGCCGAACGCAGGCAAGTCCACGTTGATCTCTCGCATCTCTGCCGCGCGTCCCAAGATTGCCGATTACCCTTTTACCACTCTCGAACCTTATCTCGGCGTAGTTGACCTAGGGGATTATCGCTCCACCGTCGTGGCTGACATTCCCGGTTTGATTGAAGGCGCGCACACGGGCGCAGGCTTGGGGGACCGCTTTTTGCGTCACGTCGAACGCACCCAATTGCTGTTACATCTCGTAGAGGTTTCAGGCATGGCGGCTGATCCGATTAAAGATTATTTGACCGTGACGGGCGAACTTGAGGCTTATAGCCCAGCGGTCGCGGCGAAACCAAAAATGGTGGTGGCGACGAAACTTGACGCTTTGGATGACGAAACCAAGCTGGATGAGTTCAAGGCGTTTTGCGAAGCACAAGGCCTTGAGTTTTTTCAGATTTCAGCGGCGAGTGGTTTGGGCTTGAAAGAATTGGTCTTTGCCCTTAGACGCAAGCTCGACAGCTTGCCCACGCAACACGAAACCGCCGAGCCTGAATACGCGCTCGCGATGGCTTGAAAATTATGAGGCGGCGACGCATCGGCGTTTATGGCGGTACGTTTGACCCCGTGCATCGTGGGCATCTAAGCGTAGCTCGTGCTGTGCGAGAAAACTTTGCCTTAGACGAATTGCTGTTCGTACCGGCCTTCGTGCCGCCGCACAAACGCGGACGCGAAATAAGTTCGCCGCATCATCGTCACGCGATGCTGGCGTTGGCGACGCGGCACGAACCGCAGATGCGCATCTCGACCATCGAACTCGATGCGCCCGCGCGGCCTTACACCGTCGAAACGATGGCGAGTTTGCAGATGCAATACGCCGACGCGGCGTTGTTCTTTGTGATGGGAATGGATTCTTTTCGTGAAGTCACGCTGTGGCGTGATTACGAAACCCTGCTGACGAACTACGGCATCATCGTCGCTGCGCGGCCCAGTCATGACACCAGTCATGACAATAGCTACGAAAACGATGACGAAGCGCGCGGCAAACATCTTGCGCACACGCTGCAATCGCGGGTCGTAGACTTACGCGGTGGACAACGCCCTATGGACGAACAACTGGCGACGCCGCAGATTTTTGTCACCGATTATGTTGCGGTTGACGTATCTGCCACCGCCATTCGCGCCGCAGTTGAAGCAGGAAATGGCATTGAGACGTTGGTTCCATCCGCCGTCGCTGCTTATGTGCAGAAATATTCGCTTTACCCTGATTGATAATTGCCTGATTGATAAATTGATAGAAGACTGATTGAAGTTCATGACCGAAGTACTGGAAGAAACAAACATCACCGCGCTTGCTGAGTTATCGCCTGAAGACGAACTCATTCTGGCGCAGGTCAAAACGGCGGTCGAAGCGGCGCGCGAGAAAAAAACGCTCGACGTGACGGTCTTGCGCTTAGTCGCATTGACTGAATTCACTGACTATTTCGTGATCGCTTCCGGCGCGAACGGAAAGCAGGTGCAGGCGATTGCCGACGAGGTTGCGTTGCAACTCAAAAAGCAATACAAGCTGCGCCCGTTGAACACCGAAGGCCACAACAAGGCCGAATGGATTTTGATAGATTTCGGCACCTTCGTCGTTCATGTCTTCGTCGAAGAGTCGCGCCGCTTTTATGATCTCGAACGTTTGTGGCGCGACGCTGAACGCGTCGAGCTATAACGTCGAGTTGTAAAAATGAAGCTGCATTTTGTCTGGATCGGCAAAACCAAAGAGCGGAATTGCGCGGCTTTAATTGCCGATTATCAGCAACGCATCGCCCGTTTCACTTCCCTGGAAACGAGTGAGTTGAAACAGCCTTCTACCGTGCGGGACGAAAAACGTCTCGTGGAGAGGGAAGGTGATAAGATTCTCGCCGCACTCGAACGAGACGATTATGTCGTTTTGCTCGACGAGCGAGGACGCCATTTCTCGTCGCCCGCTTTGGCAGAATGGATTGGTGCAAGGCAACAGGCGAGCGTCAAACGGCTGGCGTTCATCATCGGCGGATTCGCCGGGGTGAGCGAGGCTGTCAAAGAGCGTGCCCATCTCACTTGGTCACTCTCGCAATTGACGTTGCCCCACGAACTGGCGCGCGTAATCCTGGCAGAACAGTTATATCGAAGTTACACACTGTTGGCTGGATTGCCGTACCACAAATCGTAAAACTCCCCCCGCCTTACCGGCGGATAATTTACGCGAGGAGAACCGTAGAGGATGGACCAAAAGAAGGTAGCTTTTTTCAAAAAACGGTTGATGGAAGAACGCGACAAGTTATTAGGCGTCGTCAGCCGCAACGAAAACCACGGACGCGAAGCCGATCAGGAAGCGACGCAAGACCCCGCAGACAAGGCTTCGAACTCATACACGAAAGAATTACTGTTCAGCCAATCTACCGGCGAGCGCGCAATCCTGATGCAAATCGAAGAAGCGTTGCAACGCATCGAAGACGACGAATTCGGCTTGTGCCTAGTTAGCGGCGAAGAGATTCCATACAAACGTCTCGAAGCCGTACCGTGGGCGCGTTACACGATTGCCATACAGGAAAAAATCGAACGCGGCGAACTTGAGGAAGAAGAGTAACTGTATTGTCAGCTTCGTTTTTGCGACAAAAGCCCGAACTGGTTTTATCACTGGTTCGGGCTTTTGCGTTTTATCCAATAAAAACGGCCACGTTGTCGTGGCCGTCAGTGTTTTGTAATCGGGGCGAGAGGATTTGAACCTCCGACCTCTCGGTCCCGAACCGAAGCCAATCGCCAGCCTGCGTATTCCTTCTTGTAAAATTCCCTTTATTTTCGCGATGTTTTGACTCTCACGGCTCCTGGCCTTCTCCCTGTTTAGCAGGCTTATGTGGGACAGAATGTGCGACTGTTAAGCAAGGGGTGTGACGGTTTGCCGTCTAACGAAAACCCAAAACAGCACTCGCACGAATGTTGCATGTGTTGTCAAAGCAGGCT
>JANNUY010000496.1:0-7942 GCA_031414155.1 Acidobacteriota bacterium | reverse complement strand
GAAGGCGGGACTACGAACTCAACGTTTCGTCGGCGTCTTTGGTGTCGCGCCGGATTTGATAATCAGTTCAGTCAATAAATCTACGGCCAGATCAAGCGGCAACACGTCGGCGACATCAATCGGCGTGCGGCGGGCTTGGTTGCGTTCGTCAAGCGGTGCGCCTTTGTCAGCGAGAAAGCGAACGATCCGGCAAATTTCTGGTTGATCAGCACTGATGCCTGCGCCCGTCACCGGCGCGTGCATTACCGTATTTCCACTCGTCGTCACCGCTTTCACATCGCTATCAAGCACGTAAACATATTCGACAACGGCGAGGCTGCCACTGCCTGCGGCTTGCATCAACAACGTCGTACCGTCTTCGGCTTTCAGTTTCGCATCAGCGCCCGCCGCGACAAGGATTTTGACGATTTCGAGTTGATTGGCTTTCGCCGCCAAGTGTAATGGCGTGACCTCACCGGCTGCGGGAGCGCGCATTCCACCTCCGCCGCCTGGCCCTGCGGCAGGCGCTTGGGCGTTGCGCGCATTCACGTCAGCGCCTTTCGATAATAACAGCTTGACCAATTCGAGATCGCCCACTTGAACCGCGCTGTGCAACGGAGTGTTGCCGCGCCGGTCGGCGACTTTCACTTCCGCGCCGCCCGCGACTAATGCCAGCGCCGCCGCCGTGCTGCGATTAGACGAAGCAACAACCAATGCGGGTGTGCCGTCGGGCAATTTCGTATTCGCGCTCACTCCCGCCGCCAACAGGTGCCGCACCGAAACCGCGTCGTTCTTGACCGCCGCAAAAATCAACGGCGTGAAGCCCGACTTGGAAGCCGACTTCGCATCCGCGCCTTTCACCAGCAAGGTTTCGACGACTGCTGCGTGGCCTTCCGCCGCCGCCCACATCAGCGCGTTTTGTCCTTTGCGTGGTTCGGCGGTATTGATGTTCGCGCCTTTTTCCAAAAGTACGTTTACCGTTTCGACGTTGCCTGAATTCGCAGCAATCATCAGTGCCGTGCTGCCGTCCCAACGAGCGGCGTTCACATTCGCACCCGCCGTCAACAGTTTATTCACCAGCGCCGCGTTGCCGTTGTTGCACGCTAGCGTGAGCGGCGATTCGCCGTATTCATCCGCCGTATTGACCTGCGCACCTGCTGCCAGCAACAACTCCGCCGCCGCCTGATCGTCAATGAACACAGCCCACGCCAGCGGCGTAGCGCCGTCGGCCTGCGTGCCATTCACATCCGCTTTGGTTTTGAGCAGAGCTTTGAGCGCCAAGTGATCGCGCCTTTTAACCGCGTCAATTAACTCCGCCGCACCGTTGGCGAAGCAAGCGATGGCGCTCAAAAACAACGTAGCAATCACCAACAAGATAGATTCCGCTTTGAGCATCTCTCTTCTCAAAATCATTCAACCGCGTGACTGCCAAAGGGCAATCAACTCATCGTGCTAATCATTTTCAATGCTCCATTTTTCATCCTCAATTTTTGACAGTTAAAGACGGCTTCTCTGTCAAAAATTGAGGATGAAAAATGGAGCACGGAGAATGACTAACGCGCATTTAATCCTTCAAGCCAGACAATCTAATTTGCCCGTCGCATCACCAAACTTCTCACCTTGCACACCAGCCCGCGCGAGCATATCCAGCAACAAATTATTCAGCGGCGTTTCTTTCGGATACATCACGTGGCGATTGCCTTTGACTGCGCCGCCGCCGCTGCCCGCGATGACGATGGGCAGGTCGTGATGCGTATGCAGATTGCCGTCGCTGATGCTGCTGCCATACATCACCAGCACGTTGTCGAGCAGCATGCCTTCGCCGTCTTGCGTAGCCCGCAAGCGTTCGAGCAGGTAACTAAACGTCTTCACGTGCAGTTCATTGATCTTGATTGTCTTAGCGATTTTGTCAGGCTCGTTTTGATGATGGGTCATGTTGTGATGACCGTCGGGAATGTTGATCGAACGATAAGCGCGATTGCTGCCTTCGCGCGCCATCATCATCGAAACCACACGCGTCAGATCGGTCTGATAAGCCAGCACGTGCAAATCCATCATCATTTTGGCGTGCGCTTCGAACTCTTCGGGCACGGCGGTCGGGCGTTCGATGACAGGCATTTTCATCGTAGCGTTTTGTTGTTCAGCCTTTTGAATGCGCCGCTCGAGGTCGCGTATCGCTTCGGTGTATTCGTTCACCTTGCGTTTGTCGTCCGCGCCGAGCTTACCGTTGAGGCGCTGCAAACTGCCATTGACGTAATCGAGAATGGAACGCTGTTTGTTGAGTTGCGCGAGCCGCGCTTGGGCATCGGAACTTTCGCCATCGCCGAACAAACGCTCAAACACGCCGCGCGGATTGATCTCAACCGGCAGCGGTGTCGTCCCGCTGCGCCACGAGATCGTATTCGTATAAGCACAGCTATAGCCCGTGTCGCACGAACCCGCGATTGAATTGGCTTCTAAACCCAACTCAAGCGAAGACAGTTGCGTGTATTGCCCCAACTTACGCGCCGCGATTTGATCGGCGGAAACGCCCGCTTGAATATTGATGCCTTCGGTCTTTTTCGGATGCACGCCCGTCAACCAAGAAGCCCCCGCGCGCGCGTGGTCGCCCGGCCCATCGCCCAACGCACGGCCTCCGATTTGTGCCAAACCGCTGAACACCAGCAACTGATCCCGGAAAGGTTCGAGCGGTTTCATCGTCGTGCGAAATTTGAAATTCGCGCCGTCTTCCAGCGGCAACCAGTTCTCGGCGATGATCCCGTTCGGCACATAAACGAAGCCGAGCCGCACAATCGGTGCAGCCGCACGCGTCATTGCCGGAGCCATTGCATCCAGCATCGGCAAAGCCAAACTCACGCCCAGGCCGCGCAAAAACATTCGGCGTGGCAATGCTTTTTTCGTCACAATCATGTCGTTGGTCTCCTCTGCATTTGCATGTAGTACCGGCTTCAGCCGGAAGCGTCTGATTGCGAGCGATTCCGCCTGAAGGCGGTACTACGAACTTCTTCTCATTTGAAACGGGATGCTTTTGACGATCAAACCGATCAAGGTCGTTAAGCGATAATTCTCTCGCGCGGCTTCGCGCATAACGGTACGCACTGCCGGTGCGTCATACGATTCCAGCCCGCGCCCCAGCGCATAAGTCATCAGCTTTTCAGTGACCGCAGTGAGGTATTCATCTTTGTGCGCAGCCAACAACAGCTTGGCTAATTCGTGCGGACCAACAAACGATTTGCTGTTCGGCAATTTGCCCGAAGCGTCAATCGGTTGTCCGGCAAATTGCGTACGCCACTTGCCGATACCGTCGTAATTTTCAAGTGCGAAGCCAATCGGATCCATCCGCGCGTGGCACGAGGCGCAAGTCGGATTGGCGCGATGAACCTCTAACTGTTCACGGGCGCTCAACAGGCGTCCATCGCGGCTCGTCGCTTTCAATTCAGGAATGTCAGGCGGCGGCGGTGGTGGTGGCGCGCCCAACAGGTTTTCCAAAATCCATTTGCCACGCTGCACCACAGACGTGCGGTTGGGATAGGAAGTTACGGTCAAAATGCTGCCTTGCCCCAACAATCCTCCCCGATTGGCCCGCGATTCATCAAGCAACGCCACGCGGCGGAATTGCGAACCGTAAACGCCTTTGATGCCGTAATGCTCCGCGAGCCGTTGATTCAAATAGGTGTAATTCGCGTCGAGCAAATCAAGCACGCTGCGGTCTTCGCGCAAGATGCTTTCAAAAAACAACTCAGTCTCTTGCTTGAAGCCGCGTCGCAAAGCCTCATCAAAATTCGGAAACGCGTCAGGGTCTGGCGTGGCCGTTTCTAAATTTCGCAAATATAACCCCTGTCCGCCGAAGTTGCTTAAGAATCCTTGCGAACGCGGGTCATCAAGCATCCGCTTGACTTGCTGTTGCAACACCGTCGCATCGCTCAAACGTCGCTGTTCAGCGAGCGTCAGCAATTCGTCATCGGGAATGCTGCTCCACAAAAAAAACGAGAGGCGCGAAGCCAATTCGACATCGTTCACGCGCCGAACGCTTTGTGCTGTGCCGCGCGGGTCGCGTTCAAGCCTGAAAAGAAAATCGGGCGAGACCAGCAAGGCTTCGAGCGCGGCTTGAATGCCCGCATCAAAATCACCGGCCTTGCGTCCGTCTTCATAAAACGCGAACAACGGTTGCGTATCTGCCAACGTCACCGGACGACGAAACGCACGACGCGCCAACGTGCTGATGATCTTGCGCGCGCAAGGTAATTCGTCTTTTTCACTGGCAGGGCGGCAGACAAAAATTTTCGTGCGAATCGGCGTATCGCCGCGTCCCGTTATGTTGAACGGCCCAGTGATTGTCAGCGCGTCTGCATCGGCAGTTTCCGGTACAGAAAATTGCTTGATGCGCGCACCGTCAAGCCGCACATCCATTTGCGTCATTGGCGGAGGCGCGCCGCCCATGCCACCAGATCGCCTGCCACCAGCGGGCGCGGCGACTTCAGGCTTGGCGCTATCACGTAAGAAAGCTACGCCAATGGAACGCAAACCGGCTTTGATCGGTATCCGCAAGTCGAACGGCTTCGCGTCGCCAGTGAGCGGATTGGCAGGCATCTTGATTCTGATTTGATATTCGGCGTCTAAGGGGAAGTAATAGCGAAACGACATGCCGCCGCGCGAATAAAACGGCAAGTCATCGCTCATCCGCTCGCTGCGCGACGGGCCGCCAAAAAGTTTCGGCGGATCGCGGCGGGGTATCAACGTATCTTCCAACGGTTTCATATTCGGGTCGCCCACCGCCGCACGGCTGACGCGGTAGGCCGCTGACATATATTTTTCGAGCAACGCAGGCGAGAGCGAAAGCACTGCGCCGATGTTGTCGAAACCGTAGCCCGAATCATCAATCGGCAATGCCGCGCCCGGCTGAATGTCGAGCGCCAGCAAATCACGAATCGCGTTGCTGTATTCAGCACGATTCAACCGATGCATCACCGGACGCCCCGGATTCGGACGCGCGGCAGCGGCTTTATCTAAAGAGCTTTCGAGCCACACGACGAAAGCCGCGCGTTCGGCTGCTTTGGGTTGCGGCAGCTTTACGGGCGGCATTTGTTCGGTGCGCACCTTGCGCAAGACCTTCTCCCAAATCTCGCCGTGCTTCGTCAGGTTGTCGTAATCCAACCCTTCCAGCGAAATGTCGGCGGTCTTGTTTTGCTGGTTGTGGCAACCGACGCAGTACTCTTCGATCAGGGCTTTGTGTGCGGAAGATTGTGAGGCTACGGCCTTTGTGCTGGGCTGGTAATTCGTAGCCCAACTAATACCCAACAATAACAGGACGAGTTTGAATCGTTGTATGTTCATGCTTGAAGGAGCCTGAAAGAGATGACACGCGAACCTACCAACTGCGGAAGCATCATTCATCATCCGAATCGTTACTCAACAGCTTGATGATGTGCTTCGCCAGATGTTCTTTAATTTCAGTGTGGCGCGGAACAGCCTGGGAAACACGCGTAATCGGGTTTTGATACCAGTCGTGATTGCCTCCGTGACGAATCAGGACACAGCCCATCTGTTCCAACATACGAATCAACTCTCGTCGTTTCATGCGACTTGAAGTTCGGCGACTCGGCGCACACTGGGGATAGTACCGCTAGTGAATTCGTGAAGAAGGTCGCGCAGGTTTTCTTCCAGTTCTTGCATCGTTTCTCCTTGCGTCCAGTAATCAGGGTATTCTTCTAAATAACCCAGCCACATTTCCTCGTCTTGCCAATAGGTATATTTGATCGTGTTCATGACTTGAAACCTCGTAACTCAAATGAGGCGACTGCGCAGGCAAGCGCTTCAACGAGCCGCTTGCCTTCGCATACTCACACTATCAATGCTCCATCGGATAACCGAAAGCGTAAATCGTGCCGTCATAGGTCGTCAGATAAAGCTGCCCTATGCCGCCCGACAACGCGCCGCCGCGTGCGAACGAAGTGATGGTCGTGCCGCTCGTCCACAACTCTTTGCCCGTCGCACCGTCTAACGCATAGATCACTGCTTTACCCGAACGCGCCGCCGTCAGCTTGGCGTCTTTAGTGCGAACCTCGCCACTTGACGTAGCGAACACAACGCCGTTGATAACCGTCGGCGTGAGCGGCGCAACCAGATTGCGCGAAGCCCAGCCCGGCGCGAGCGTGAGCTTGCCACCCGTTTCGACTAACTTCCACGCGAGGATTGCGCCTTTCGTGACGGCGCTTCCGGTGAAGCCCGCAGGCAATGCGCCGTTATGCGCCGCGAGAATCCAGCGCGTACCCGCTGCGTCTTGATAGCTCGCCAACGAACCCGGCGCAGAATCTTTGCCCGCAGCGGCAGTCGTCGCAATGGCTGACGCAACCCCTGCTGAAAGATTCGCCGCGTCGAGCAAATGCAGGCTGCCATCTTTAGTAGCAGCGGCGATAAACGTTTTGCCGTTGAATTGAAAGATGACCGGCGTTGAAGAAAATTCTTGCCCAGCGGCGGCATAAGTGCCTTTGACTTCCAGCGTCTTGGCAGCCAACGCCGTGATGCCGTTGGTCGTGGCTACAAAAGCCGTGCCGTCGCCGCCAAACGCAGCGCCCGCTGAACCGACGATTTCGCCTTTCCAATTGGATACCTTTTGCGATTCAAAATCATAAGCATAAAGGCCATTTGCCGCGCCGCCGCAACCTTGCGTCGTCGCCACGTAAGCTGCGCCATCAACGATAATCAAGCCGCTGGCGTTTGCGCCCGGCGGCAGAAACTTAATCGGGTCTTGATAAGCTGCGCCGTTCGACAAATGCATGCCGTGCAACAAACCATCGCTGGCGAGCGCATAAATTACGCTCACGCCGCCAAAACCTGCGCCGACCGGCGGAGCGCCTGGACGCGCCGGGCCTGCGCCACCAGGACGTGGCGGTTGCATTCCCGGCGGCGGGCCGGGCGGGCCTTGTGGTTGCGGCGGCTTTGCTGCCAGATTCGCCGCGCCCGCTAACGGTTCACCTACTGTGCTTTTCGCCGGATTGCTGCGACCGGGGCCGAAATTGCCTCCGCCGCCGCCAGTGGCAATCGCTGAAATTGCCGGACGTACGACGCCAGTGGTCATGCCGCCGGGACAGGTCAACGAACTGATGGCAGTCGAAGCCGCCGCTGGTAATTTCTTCTCCCATTCAAGACGACCTAAATCAGTGTCAATCGTGATGAGGTTGTCGCCACTGCCTGCGACAAAACCGAGCATACGAAAGCCCTTGAAACCGATCAGCCGTTCGAGCGTAGCCGGTGGCGTCAAGTTATTGAGTTGATTCGGCGTGTACTTGAGTTTCAGCTTCCACAAAAACCTGAAGCTCTCTGGTTTGGTTACTGAAGCTGTATTGATCTTGGCGTCTGTTTTAATTGTGGCCGTGCGTTGCGCATCAGCATTTTCAGTCAGCCAATCGTTACCGCCACCGCGTTGCGCTTGCGCGAACGTGACGCAAGCGAGCAAAAAAAACATTGTCGAAATTATTTTCTTCATTTATTTGGCTCCTTTCGCTGCCGATTGCCCAGCATTATTCGACGCTCCGTTCGCAATGCCGAAGCAATACTGATAACCATCAAACGTGCTGATATAGACGCGGCCATTGGCGACTGAGAGGCCGCTCCAATGATTCCACGAAACAATCGCGTCGCCGCTGTTCCAAAGCTCTTTGCCCGTTTGCGCGTCTAGCGCATAAAGCACTGCTTTAGTCGAATTCTTGATGCGGTTTTCTTGACGGTTATACGCGAGGCCAATGTCATAAGCGGCTTGGTCGGTGTCTTCGCCGCTTCCATAAGCAAAGACGACACCGTTGGCAACGATGGGCGGTTCGCCGCGATCCATATCGCGCGAAACCCAACCGGGCGCGAGCCACAACTTGCCCGCTTTTTCTTCGACTTTGAAAGCCACCACGCCGCCTTTTTTCACGACGCCGTTTTCAATCGGCGCTTTGAATTTGGAATGCTTCGGCCCCCA
>JANNUY010000495.1:0-2466 GCA_031414155.1 Acidobacteriota bacterium | reverse complement strand
CCGCTCACGGCTTTCGTGTTAGCTGAAATCATTCATGAAGTCGGCTTGCCCGCTGGCGTATTCAATCTCGTCACCGGCTTCGGCCCCGTCGTCGGCGAAGCCCTCGCCGCCCACGCCGACGTAGACATGATTTCTTTCACCGGTTCGACGCGCGCGGGCAAGCGCGTCAGCGAACTCGCCGCTCAAACCGTCAAGCGCGTTTCGCTCGAACTCGGCGGCAAGTCGGCCAACATCATTCTCGACGACGCAGACTTTGAACGCGCCGTTTCGAGCGGCGTCGGCAACTGTTATTTCAATTCAGGGCAAACGTGTTCAGCCCACACGCGCATGCTCGTGCCCGCGTCGCGGATGGAAGAAACCATCGCCATCGCCCAACGCGCCGCTGCGAAATTCACCGTTGGTGATCCAATGGGAGGCGCAGCCAAACTCGGCCCGCTGGTCTCGGCGACGCAACGTGACCGCGTAGTCGGTTACATTCAAAAAGGCATTGCCGAAGGCGCTACGCTCGTGGCAGGCGGCGCAGAAAAACCCGAAGGCTTGGACAAAGGCTATTTCGTGCGGCCCACGGTGTTTGCGAATGTGGATAACCAGATGACCATCGCGCAGGAAGAAATCTTCGGCCCCGTGCTTTCGATCATCGGCTACGAAGACGAAGACGACGCCGTGCGCATTGCGAACGATTCGGTTTACGGACTGTCCGGCGGTGTATGGTCGGGCGACCCCGCCCGCGCCCAACGCATCGCCCGCCGCTTGCGCACCGGCCAAGTCGAAATCAACGGCGGCAAATTCAATCCGCTGGCTCCGTTTGGCGGATACAAGCAATCAGGCAACGGACGCGAACTCGGCAAGTATGGGTTGGAAGAATTTTTAGAAGTGAAGGCGTTGTTGTTGTAAGCGCCACCAAATCAGTTTTATGAAAGCATTCCCTCAATTTTATTTATGCGGCGTGTTAGCCCTTTTCGTAATGCTCTCCTCAGCGCAAGCGGCGGATACGCTATTGACCTTGCCGTTTGAGAACGTATCGGGCAAAGCCGATTACAACTGGGTCGGCGAGAGCTTCGTCGTGTTGTATGCCGATTTGCTCGAAACGCCGGGCTTGCGAGTGATTGATCCGGCGGAGCGCGATCAAGTTTATTTGAAGCTGGGCTTGCGTCCGCACGACATTCTCACGCGGGCCGCCGTCATTCGCGTAGCCGAAACCGCGCAAGCCAATCTTGCTTTAGTGGGAACCTATGACATCGGCGGCGACGCGCAGGCGGTGACGATTGCGATTTCGGCGCGCTTGATCGAAGTTTCGACTGGGCGTTTGGTCGGCAACAAGGTATTCAATTTCAGCGGGCAGTTGAACGACTTGCAAGGGATGCAGGCACAACTGGCTTGGAGCATTTTGCACGAACGCAATCCGGCGTTGACGCTCAGCAAAGACCAGATGGTGACGACGGCTCAGGCGACGCCCGCGTTGGCGTATGAGAGTTACGTCAAGGCCATTCAGACGCGCGATGACAAGGTGCGCGAAAGCTGGCTGAAACGCGCGCTGAAAGAATACGGCGCGAATGGACGCTATGCCGCCGCGTTGTATGAACTGGGCTTGCTCTATTTTCGCCAGCGCGAATTTTTACCGGCGGCAGAGCAGTTCAGGTTGCTCACGTCGGGCGAGGCGAATTACGCCGAAGCGCAGTTTTATTTGGGACTCAGCGCGCACGCGCTGGGCAATGTGCAGGAAGCCGCTGCCGCTTATGACCAACTCGCCGAACGCGCGCCGCTGACTGAGATTCTCAACAACGCAGGCGTGATAGCTGCTTTGCAAAGCGATACGCCCAAGGCGTTGGCTCTGTTGCGGCGCGCGGTCGTGACTACGCCGACCGAAGCGCGCAGCCGTTTCAATCTGGGTTATGCGTTATGGAAAGCCGGGCAATTCAACGACGCCGCGCAACAGTTGCGCACGGTTGTTACGCTGCAATCCGCTGACGGCGAAGCGACGTTCTTGCTGGCGAAAAGTTTGGAAGCCGCCGGGCAAGCGGGCGAAGCGGCGAAATATGACGAACAGGCGAAGAAGAGTTTTGCGAATTACGCGCGCTGGGCGGTGGCGCTGGATAAAATTCCCGCGCTCTATCGGTTGATGACCGACATCAATCGGGTCGAGTTGCATAAGGCGTTGCAAGAGAATCCGGCGAAGGTAACGGCGTTGCCGCCGCCTTCGCCCGTCGCGGCAAACGTAGTTGGGCCCATGGGCAACACGGCGCTTGCGCCTGCCAGCCTCGATCGCGTCAAGCAACTGATGCAAGCGGGCAACGATGCCGATGCGCTCGACGAAGCACAACGGTTGTTGTCAGTCGAAACGACGAATGCTGAAGCGCATTACTTGCGCGGTACGCTGTTGCAAAAACGCGGTGAGAACGACAACGCGCTGTCGGCCTGGCAATCGGCGGTCTATTGGAATCCGCGCCATCAGGCGGCGCATCTGGC
>JANNUY010000494.1:0-2048 GCA_031414155.1 Acidobacteriota bacterium | reverse complement strand
TGGTATCTTAGCAGCCATGCATAACAATATCTTCTCAATCACTGTCGAAGAAGCGGCTCCTGAAGATTTACGTCGGATGGAACTTTATCAGCGCAACGCGGATTGGATCAGCCAAAACTGGAAACGGGTCGGTGACGAATGCCGAGGCAAGGTCATTGCGGTTTCGGAAGGCGAGATTTTTGTGGCGGACGACCAGCCAGAGGCCGAACGGTTGGCAAAAGAGAAGCATCCCAACGATGTTCCTTATGCGACTTATATTTACAAAGAGCGTATGCCGCGCCTCTATGGCAATAGGGTTTTGCCGCGAAAGGACGACCTCAGTGCTGGTTAAGGGACATTGGGTCGAGTTCGACGATGGCGGCATTCGCCCCGTCATTGAGGCCGAAGTTGAGTTGGCTAACGGAGAGTGGATCCCTGTGAGGTTTCTGCTGGACGGCGGTTCTGACAAAACCATCTTTGCTGCGTCCTGGCTGCCCGTCCTGCGCCCATTGTTGGTGTCGGATGATCGTGGGTTGTTATTGGGCGGCATTGGGGGAAATGCAGGCAGCCTGTTGCTGGAAGCGCAAATCGGGTTGTTCAGGCAGGATGGCAAGCGCGTCACGATTCGCGGCGAGTACGGAATCTTCACTGAACTTGCCACCAGCGACATTTGCATCCTCGGTCGTGACGTAACCAACAACTTCGATGTGATTTATAGCTTCGACAAACGCGAAGTGCTTTTGCTTGCCAAGCCGCACACTTATGTCGTGCAAGAGCCTTTCTGAATTCAAAGAACCTTCGCTAAATCCTCAATCAACGCACTCACCGCCGCCCGTTTCAAATGAAAGCTCGCCCGATTCACGATTAGCCGCGCAGTCGTGTCAGTGATGGTTTCGATCACTTCCAATCCGTTTTCTTTGAGCGTGCGCCCGGTTTCGACTAAATCCACAATGCGGTCTGACAGCCCCAGCAACGGAGCCAATTCGACTGAGCCTTGCAGCGGGATGATTTCAATCGGTACGCCTTTGGCCTGGAAGTAGGCGGTCGTGATGCGCGGATATTTGGTCGCTACGCGGACGGTGGCGAGCAGGTTGTAATCTTCGTTGACGGCTTCGCGCTTGCCCGCGACGGCGATGCGGCAGTAACCGAATTTCAGGTCGAGCGGTTCGTGTACGTCGGCGCGCGCTTCGAGCAACACATCGCGCCCGCACACGCCTGCGTCGGCCACGCCGTATTCCACGTAAGTTGGCACGTCGCTCGGCTTGACCAGCACAAAACTAAACCGCCGGTCGGTCGAATGAATGACCAAGCGGCGCGATTTGAGTTCGCTTTCGTCTACGTGAATGTTGGCTTTCGCCAGCAGCGCCAGCGCGTCTTCCTGCATGCGGCCTTTGGCGAGCGCGATGGTGAGTGATGCGGGGTTATTGGACACGAATCTTTACCTGTTGTAGCGACTCACGCGCAGTTCGCGCGCGCGCGAAAGTTTCCGTCAGGTCTTCAGCCAGACGGATTTGTTGCACGAAGGTGGCCGTGACTTTGCTTTCGCTGGCGGCGTGATGCGACACGGCTCCGGCGAGCGCATCGAGCGCAAAGGAAAAGCCTACGGCGGGTTCGGCATCGCCGAAGTTTTCGATCAATTTATCATAGCGGCCTCCGGTGCCGACGGCGACGTGCCATTCGGGTACGTAAGCCTTGAAAAGCAAGCCGGTGTAATACTCCTGCCCGCCTGCGTCGCCGAAATCAATGTCGAAATGTTCGCCCAGTCCCAGTGCCTCGAGCGTCGCGTAAATCTGTTTGAGATGCGCGATGGCCGCGAGCGAACGCGGGTTGCGCAAAAGCTGTTCGGCTTGCGCGAGAACTTCGGTGCCGCCCGCGAGTTGTGTGAGGCGGCAAAATCCGGCGCGGCGTTCGGCTTCGACGTGGGCGGCGTGCTGTTGCAAAAACTCGTCGAGCGCCTGGCTGTTGCGGCGATCAATCAGGCGGCGCAACTCGGCGCGCTGTTCATCCGCCAATTCGAGATAGCCGCTCACGCCGTTGAAAAATTCGGCGTGCGAAAGCGCGATGCGAAA
>JANNUY010000493.1:0-5182 GCA_031414155.1 Acidobacteriota bacterium | reverse complement strand
GCGACGGTGTTGTCAGGATGATTCGCCAGCCAGCGCGCGAGGTTGTCGGCCACACGTTCGCGTTCCTGTTCCGAACTCAGCTTGCGGTCGAGCAGAAAGAATACATTGTGCGGCGTGTCGGGCGGATTACTTTCAGCCGCTTCGATCAAGGGCGGCGTGAGTGGCTGCTTTTTGTGAAAGGCGATGTTTGGATGTTGCGCCGACCATTCGATCAAACGATTCGCGGTCGCAATGATGGCCGGAGCGCTGCGGCTGCTTTCAGGAATCTCGGCGCGCGTGACGCCCGCTTCTTTGAGAAAGTTGCGCAGAAACACGGGGTTCGCGGTCGTGAAGGTTTCGTAAATCGCTTGATTCGGATCGCCGACGCGCACCCAGTTTCCGTCATCATCACTGTTTTTTTGGCCGACGAGCTTGCGCAAGACTTGTTCTTGCAATTCGCTGCTGTCCTGGGCTTCGTCTTCGAGAATGTAAGGCCAGCGTTCCTGCAAGCGCGCGAGGTAATCAGGCGCGACGGTAAGGGCTTCGAGCGCGAGGCGAATGAGGTCTTGAAAGTCTACGCTGGCGCGATAACGTAGCCGCGTTCGTAAGCCTCATAAACATTCACGCACATTTCGGCGAGCGGCAGTTGCGTGTTGGTGGCAAGCGCCGCGCGCAAGGCTTCAGGCCGCTGCTGAAAGTCTTTGGCGCGCTTGATAAAGTCAGTAGCGATGGCGCGCGCTTCATCGCGCCAGTCGCTCAAACTATTCGGGCGGCTTTGCGCGTTGAGGTTTAAGTATTCAGCCACGCCAAAATCTTTGCGCGCTTCGAACCACGCGCGCACCGCATCGCGGATGATTTCGCCCGCCGCAAAATCGTCAATGATCTGAAAGTCTTCGGCCAATCCCACCAAGCCTGGGCGCTCGCTGACGATGTCGTTGGCGAGTCCGTGCAGGGTGCGGACGCGATACATCGTGCCGAGTTGGTGTTCGCCAAGGGCTTCGCGCACTTGTTGCTCAAACTTGCCGCGCGCTGCATTCACCAAAGTTACGATCAGGATTTGTTGGCCGCGCGCGAGTTTGGTTTCGCGCACCAGCTTGGCAGCGAGTTGTGAGAGCGTCCAGGTTTTGCCGCTGCCGGGCACGGCAGATACGCCGAGCCTGCCGCCGGTGTAAGTGAGAATGCGAGCCTGACTGGGCCTGGGAGTGAAATTCATAGCAAGCGGAATGTAAGCGAAGGGCGAGTTCAGGGAAAGGGCAAGGCGGTTGATAAGTGGAATGCTGCGGCGCGACGCAGCACTCCACGCGTTGTGCATTCTCTGGCGGTTGTCGGAAAAAAGTATTGACGGTCTTAGCGAATCTCCCTACACTGCGCCCGTTTTGAATGGCTCAGATGGTTCCTTGCAGCACCTACCATAAATAACCACTGAGTCTTGAGTTCCCACTTGATGCATCCCGCATGAGATTAGTTCTGAGTCCCAAATTCTGGGAAATGTTCTCTGTTTTTGTTGTATTGCTGGTGCCCGGCAGGTGAATGGTGAAGGTGTGAGTTTTGCGCCCTCTCGACCCACGAGACGCAAACCGACAGGCCGAAAAAAACTTCTTCGCTTTTTCTGAAGCGTCATTCCTGACGCAACGATCCCGCCTTACGCATCGCTGAATTCACGACGACGTCGCTCTAAGCCCACGGATGGCTCATCTAGCGCGTTGTTTCCAAGTGCCGTTGGCTGAGTGCCAATTATTGGCAGGCTCGACTGTCTTCCGTCCTCAGGCCCCACCTCAGGAAGCTCACAGTCTGGTCGGCTTTCACCATAAGGAGTATTCATTGTGAAAAGTCGGATCTGGATCATTTTAGCGATCTTGTTGTTATGCAATGTTCTCGGCTACGCCGTTTTGATGGCCGATTCCGAAGCGAGAGCGGCGGTATTGAGTGCGTGGGAAAAAGCGACATCGAAGTCGAGCGTGAATGCTGCCGCTGCGCCGATTGCCGCCGCCGCATTTTCCACCATCGTCATCAACACCCGCGTTGATGAAGGGCAGCCGACCGGCAGCGGCGGAAATTATACTGAGCGAGGGCGTTGTACTTTGCGCGAAGCCATTCAAGCCGCCAACACCAACGCTGCCGTCAACGGTTGTGCGGCAGGCAGCAGCACCGGAACGGATACGGATATTATTCAAATCTCCTTGCCAGTTCTGGCGAGCGATCAGGATGCGGTCAATAACGAAATTGACATCGAAAGGGTGCTACCGACGATCACTACCAATATAGCCATTGTCGGCCTTGGCGGCCCGCTGGCGAACGTCTTCCAACGTTCTCACGCGGCTGGCGTACCGCAGTTTCGCGTGCTTGACATCGGGGCGACGTCGACGGTTTCGATCAACGGTGTAACGGTTTGCAACGGTCTCGGTTCGATCAACGGCGTAGGGATTCAAAACGCGGGAATCCTGACGCTGGATACCGTGCGTGTGTTTGCTAACAACCCCGGCTTTGATATCGCTGCTCCGATCGGAAACGGCACGATCCACAATACGGGTACGTTGACGATGACTAATTGCGACGTGCTTCAGAATCGCGCGGGACACGGCGCGGGCATTTTCAATGCGGGTGATCTCACCGTGAGCCGGAGCGTCATCGGTTCAAACGTTTCGACGGTGTCGGCGGCGCGCGACGGCGGGGCGCTGTATAACCAGGGGACGGTGACGATAGATAGCAGTTCCATTCGCGGCAATACCGGCAACAAAGGGGGCGGCATTTATAACACCTTGGGCACCATCACCCTGACCAATTGTTCGCTGGGCGAAAATATCGGCAGCACGCAAGGCGCAGCCGTCAACCTGGAATCCGGGGTCATGAATTTGCGCAATGTCACGATCGGCGGACATGCGTCACCGAATGGGACGGCCACGCATGATGCGGCCATCTATCTGGATTTAGGGGCTGAGTTGTATTATCGCAACACGATCTTTGCCGAGCACAAAGTTATCGGAGCCTTGGAGTATTTCAATCTTTTCAATCGTGTCACCGCTACTGATCAGGGATTCATGATCTCTGAAGGCCATAACATCAGTAATGACGCCAAGATTGATTTAGACAGCGGTTTGGACGACCTTCCGGCGGGAACCGACCCGATGATTGACAGCCTCACTACCTATGGGACGCAAGCCGAAAACCCTTTTCAGGTTGATACGTTTCGCCTGAGATGCGGGAGCCCCGCGATTGATGCTGCCTGGAGTTCAGGCCCAGAAGCGGCACCGGCCACTGACGCGCGCGGCGTGCTGCGTTACGACGCGCCCGACGTTGCGCCCAATGGCAGCAACTATCCTGACATTGGCTCGCATGAATTCGATTATCGCATTACCACGACAGCCACTCTGGCAAATTACACGGTAGGCACTCCTTACAGCGTTGTGTTGGAGGGGGCTGGAGGCGCGCTGCCCTATTTTTGGGAAATTACCACGGGCAGTCTTCCGGCTGATTTGAACCTCGATAGCGGAACCGGCGAAATCAGCGGCACGCCGACCAGCGCTGGCACCTCTGTCTTCACGGTGACACTCAAGCCGGACAATCTCGGTGATTACGGCGATTGCGCCGTCACAAAACAATTTACGCTCGCAAGCACTGGCGGTGGCGGAGGTTGTGGCGCGGTTACGATTGCGCTGCCTAATTTGAATGCGATGACGTGCGATACGCCGTTTAGCCAAACTATGACGGCGACGGGTGGCACGGCTCCTTACACCTACAGTTTAGTCTCAGGCGCCTTGCCGACGGGGTTGAGCCTGGTGAACGGCCTATTGAGCGGCACGCCGACTGTGCCGGGGCCTTTCAGCTTCACCTTGCGCGCGACTGATGCGAATACCTGCACCAACACGCGGGCTTATTCAGTTACGGTCGGTTGCCCGGTCGTGACGGTTACGCCGCCTGTGGCCACCACGGCAAGCAATGGACAGTTCTTCACACGCAATTTCACCAGCAGCAAAGCGAACGCAGGTTACACGTTGGCTTCAGGTACTTTGCCGACGGGTGTGAGCTTGTCGGTTACAGGCACCTTGAGCGGTACGCCGACGCAAAGCGGCAGCTTCCCCATCACGGTTACGGCGACCGTCGGCACTGCGCCCAATGCGTGCAGCGGCACAAGCGCGACTTATACGCTCGTGGTTAGCTGCCCGACGGTTACGATTCCGACGCCAGCCACGTTGAATGCGTTGGTGTGTGATACGGCTTTCACTTCGCAAACACTGGCGGCCAGCGGTGGCACTGGGCCGTATGGTTACACCGTTGTAGCGGGCAGCTTGCCGACCGGCTTGTCGCTTGCTTCCGGCGGACTCTTGAGCGGTACGCCTACCGCACCAGGTGCATTCAGTTTCACGGCGCGTGCGACTGACGCGAATAGCTGTACGGGTGAGCGCGTTTTTAGCGGCACGGTGGCTTGTCCGACGATCACGGTTACTGCGCCGGGCGTAACCACTGCCACGGCAGGCACGAGCTTCACGCGCAGCTTCACTAGCAGCAAAGCGAACTCAACCTTCACGTTGGCTTCGGGTACGTTGCCGACGGGCGTGACGTTGTCGAGTGCGGGGGTATTGAGCGGTACGCCGACGCAAAGCGGCAGCTTTCCAATCACGGTCACGGCGACCGTAGGCACTGCGCCCAATGCGTGCAGCGGCATGAGCGCGACTTATACGCTGGTGGTTTCGTGTCCGACGATTGCGCTTTCGCCTGCGACCTTGCCGAACGGAACGCAAGGTACGGCATATTCGAATCAACAATTCTCGGCAACGCCGAACACTTTGACTTATAGCTACAAGGTGTTTAGTGGCGCTTTGCCAAACGGCTTGACCTTAAGCAATGCGGGCTTGTTGTCAGGCACTCCGACAGCGAGCGGCACGTTTAACTTCACGATTTGCGCCACCAGTGCGGGTGCGACTGGCACTTGCACTGGTCAGCAAGCCTTTGTGGTAACGATTGCCAGCAACAACACCGCACCGACGTTTGGCAGTCCGGCTGCCACGGTGGCGCGCCAACAGGGCAGCCCGGCAGGCGCGGCAGTTACGATTGCGACGGTGAGCGATGCGCAAACGGCGGCGAGCAGCCTGACGGTTACGCAAATCGCTGATCCGGCGGCTACGGCGACTGGCATTACGGTGACGGAACTCGTCAACACGAACGGTACGATCACGGCGAAAGTCGCTGCGTCGTGCAACGCGAC
>JANNUY010000492.1:0-2753 GCA_031414155.1 Acidobacteriota bacterium | reverse complement strand
GCTTTATGACAACGATGGCGCGTTGCTCTTGCCGCGCGGAGCCGTCGGCGTCATCGTCAGCCCGCCAACTGATCACCCCCTCAGTTATCGCATCCTTTTCACTAACAACGTCGAAGCCGCACTCACCCGTCAAGAGTTCTCTTTGCGCAAACAGCATCAGGCCTATGAATTAACTGCTGCGCGCGATGAAGCAGGCTTGCGCGAATACATCATTTATCGCTGCGTGATTGGTTCGCGCGCTTACGGGCTGGATACTGAAGACTCTGACACAGACCGTCGCGGCATTTATCTGCCGCCCGCCGCCTTGCACTGGTCGCTCGCGGGCTTACCCGAACAGCTCGAAGATGAAGTTGAGCGGGCCAATCAAGAGTGTTATTGGGAACTGCAAAAGTTCCTTACGCTCGCGCTCAAGGCGAACCCGAACATTCTCGAATGTCTTTATTCGCCACTGGTCGAACACGCCGCGCCTCTCGCGCAAGAGTTGCTGGCAATGCGCGATTGCTTCCTCTCGCAACTGATATATCAGACTTATAACGGTTACGTGATGTCGCAATTCAAAAAGCTCGAACAGGACGTGCGCACCACCGGCGAACCCAAGTGGAAGCACGCCATGCATTTGATTCGCCTGCTGATGTCTGGCATTTCAGTTTTGCGCGACGGTTTCGTCAACGTTCACGTAGGCGCGCACCGCGACCTGCTACTTTCAATCCGTCGCGGCGAAATGCCGTGGGAAGAGGTGAACGTCTTGCGCTTGCGGCTGCATACGGAATTTGATGGCGCGCTCAATTTCACGCGCCTGCCCGAACGGCCTGATGTCGCGCGCGTCAATGCGTTTTTGCTGAAAGCGCGGCGCGCAATGGTGGAAGGAGAATAACGATGGCCTTTGATTTATCGCTCAACTGCTGCAACATCAAAACGTATCTCTCACCCGCAAGAAACTCGCAAAGCGCGGCAGTCCGTTGTTGGTGAGACCGCGATAAGTGAACGTCACCGTCGCGCCAATCGCAGGCGGATTCGCGCGCACTGCATCGGTAAAGCCTGTACCGATTTGAAAGCGTTTGCCGTCAGCCAGCTCGACTTGCAGCGCGCCCATCATTCCCGTGTATTTGCCCTTGCCCGGCACATGCGCAATCACTTTGGCCTCGGTGTCATTGAGCGGTTTCAATTTCAACAGCGCATCGTTGCGCCCCGTGATGTATGGCGCATCAGCGCGATGGAGCATCAAGCCCTCGCCGCCCGCGCGTACGACCTCATCCAGCTTGCGTTTGAGCGTAGCGTTGTCAGCCAAACGGAATTGCTCTACGGCTACGAGTTGCGCGAAGTTCGTCGCCGCTACGATTTGCTTGATGCGTTCATCGCGTTCGGCAAACGTGCCCAGCGCGTCAGGCAATTCAAAAATCATGTATTTGATCTGCCGCCATTCGCCTTCCACTGGCGTAGTCTTGCGTACCGCGCCCGACAGCTTTTCAAACTGCCCGCGCGCCATCCACAACTCGCCATCAAGCGGTTGCGGCGGCAGCTTGGCCGTGAACCACGCAGGCGCAGCAATCACGTTGCCCGCGCGAGTACGCAACGCTTTGCCGTCCCACAACGCGCGCACTCCGTCGTATTTTTCGCTGACCAGATACGGGGTCGGATCAATGTCGGCGTTGGCTACGTTGGCGAGCAAAGCGCGCGGTTCGGCGGATTGCGCGTAAACGAAAGACGCAAAACATATAACGATGGCAATCAAACGAAAGGCAGTTTGCATAAATGGCTCCTTGAAAAGTTGCGGCTGACTTCGCCGCAAGTTGTGTGTCAGGCGAACAATGGGGTTGAAGAAAAGCTTCGCGCAACGGTAGCGCAACCCTCGCCAAGGTTGCGCAATCGGTCATGCGACGCATTGCTAGTAATGCACGGCTTGCCGGATGCGCAACTGCGACGCGCCATCCGTTCCGCCGTAAGGTTCGCAACGTGACCAGCGCAACCTTGGCGAGGGTTGCGCTACCGTTGCCGTGCGTCGAACTCTTTCTCAGCGGCGCGCAAGCCGGTCAGCAGGGCTTCGCGGTTTTCGGCTTGCAGCGCGGTGATCAGTTGCCGCAACCAGTCGCGCCGCGCGGCGAGCGGTTCGTGCGTGCCGATGAAATGCAGCGTGCCGTTAAAGCTCCATCCGACGTGAAAGTTGGCGGGTTGTTGCGTGACGGCGGCGCTGAGCCCGGCGAGTTTGGGTTTGACCGACTCCGCCTTGCCCAGCGCCAGCGCGTTGGCGATCTCGATGACGCGCAGCGCAGTTTGCTGACCAGCGTCAAGTTTCGGATTGGCAATCAGCGCCACCAGCCGCGTTTCGGCTTCGGCAAAGCGGGCGGTAGTGAAATGGTTTTCCGCCCAATCGCATTGTGCGGAGAGATCATCAGCGTCGAGCTTAACGCGGCGTTCGTTGAGGGCGAAGGCGTCGGCAAAGCGGAAAAATTTGTGCTCATACATTTCAGACAGGCGCTCTAACCCTTCTTCATGGTCTGACTTTAAATCTAACAGTTCGGCATAAGCGAGGGCACTCTTAAACCATTCTTCATTAATAAAAAAGGTTTGAGCCAAATTGTTCTGTGTTAATGCCCAGTCATAAGTCAAAGAATTTCGTTGTCGGACTTGCAATGCTTCTTCAAAGGCTCGGATAGCTTCTGAGCATAATTTTTGCCGCTCCGTTTTCTCAGTAATGGTAGCCTGATCACGTAAAGCCGTTCCCAAATTATTGAGAACCTGGGCCCACAGTTGTG
>JANNUY010000491.1:0-1255 GCA_031414155.1 Acidobacteriota bacterium | reverse complement strand
GCCTCGGCAATGCGTCAATTGATCCGAAAGGACGCACCGCCGAGGCTCAGGTCGCTCACGCTCCCCGTACTGCCTCTGCCTTATCTGCCATTCAACAAAGTCGGCGGCGGCGGCGTCTTGCCCGTCAAATCTTCCCACCACATCTTGGCCGCAATCTTGGTGAGCTTCCACATCTTGTCCCATTGAATCGAAGTCGGTTCGCCGTAAATCAACTTGCGCAAAATCTGGTCGCGGAAGAATTTGCTTTCGCGTTTGAGCATGAACTCTTTGGCGAAGGGTTTGGCTACGTCAAAGAAATTGAAGTTCGGGTCGAGCGTGATGCCTACGCCTTCGAGCGTCATGACGGCTTTGATGACGTAGGTAAAATTCGCCGGAATGCGAAACGGGTAAAGGTAAATCACTTCAGCCATTTCGTAGGTCAAATCTTTGAAGCGCACTTCGCCGAGCTTGAGGTTGAAATAGTCTTTGAACAACTTCTCGATCACGGGGCGAATCGTTTGCGGGTCAATATCCGCAGGCAAAAACCGCAGGTTGATCAGGTCTTGCGCCATACCCGCGACATCGCGTTCGACGATGTGGAAGAAAGCGTCAATCAGGCCGTTCTGCATTTGCGGCGTAATGCGTCCGACCATGCCGAAATCGAAAAACGCCAGATGCCCGCTGGGCAATACGCGAATGTTGCCGGGGTGCGGGTCGGCGTGAAAGAAACCGTCTTCGAGCAATTGTTTGAGATAGGTGCGCGCGACGAGGCGCACGACTTCGACGCGATTGATGCCGCGCGCGTCGAGTTCGGCGACGTCGTTGATCTTCGTGCCTTCGATGAATTCCATCGGGATGACGCGCGGACTGATGTGCGACCAATACATCACCGGCACGAGGACTTCGCGCCACGTTTTGAAATTGTCGCGGAAGCTCTCGGCGTTGCGCGCTTCGGCGACATAATCCATCTCTTCAAACACGACCGTGGCAAACTCATCCAGAATACCTTCCCAATCCATGCCGCGCGACAGGCTGTCATAACTCATCATAAAACGCGCGATGCGGCGCAATACGGCGAGATCGAAATTGATCGTTTGAGATAGCTCAGGACGTTGCACTTTGATGGCGACGTTATTGCCGTTGTGCAGCCTGCCGCGATAGACCTGCCCCAACGAAGCTGCGGCAATCGGTTCGGTTTCGATGTCGGCGTAAAGCGCGGCAAGGGGCTGATGCAATTCGCGCTCAATGATTTCCATCGCCTGTTAGTTGGGGAAGG
>JANNUY010000490.1:0-4705 GCA_031414155.1 Acidobacteriota bacterium | reverse complement strand
TGCTATGAAGGCGCTTATTACTTGTTGGGTTACGCAATTGAGTGTGCGTTAAAAGCATGCATCGCAAAGAACACCCGTCGTTACGATTTTCCTGAGAAAGAGTTTGCCAACAAGGTTTTCACGCACAAACTGCCAAGTTTGCTGGAGTCGGCAGGCTTGAAACCTACACTTGACGCTGAACAACGGATAAATTCAAATCTGGCTACGAACTGGGCAATTGTGAAGGATTGGAGTGAAGCTTTCCGTTATGAACATTCAGTAGAGGCAAGTCTAGCGAGGGACATGTATTCTGCGGTAGTAAGCCGACGAAATGGAGTATTGGCATGGCTAAAGCAGCGTTGGTAACAGTTTTACCTACAAACAACGATTTAGTAATAACCGATTTTCTGTCCGATGAAATGATTAAGGTCGGAGAGGCATTGGTGCGGAAACTGGATTCCCTAAATTTCATTGTGGACGCTGCCCTGTGGTTTTATTTACCGGAGGAAAAGGTATGGCGTCTATTGATTGCTAGCCCTGAAGTCAAAGTAAGTGGTCCAAAAAAAGCCTACAAACAGATTCAAAATGCTATTGGCAGAATTTCTGATGCGTCAAAGAAAATTCGGTTGAGAGATATTTCAGTTTTAGATTCTAAAGCGCCTTTAATAGGTCTCTTAAAAATCGCAATCAAAACAGAAAAATCTATATGTGCCATCAGATTCACACGCATCGTCATTAACGATACTGCTATTGAGGATGCCTATATTTATCGGCTGGTATAACTGCTCATACGGCTCTTTGTTTCAGTTTTTCACCACGTCCACGCGATAAAACACTACAAGACAAATCCCACAACCATGAAACTCAACCTCGTCAAAAGTTTCTGGGAGATGGAAGGCTCGTTACACGAACAGATGCGGCGCATTGCCGAGGCGGGTTACGTGGCGGTCGAAGGCCAGCACCTTAACCTTGGTGAGGCCGAAGCCTTTCTCTCCCTGCGCCGCGAATTCAAGCTGGATTACGTGGCGATGATTCTTACCGACGCGCCGGATAATGGCGTGGACGCGCATCTCGCCGACATGCATCGAAAAGCTGAAGAGCTAAAACGCTTCGAGCCGACGCAAATCACGATGCACAGCGGACGCGATTGCTGGACGTTCGCCGAACAGGAACAGTTTTTCACCGAAGCCCTCGAACTCGAACATCAACTCGGCATTCCCATCAATCACGAAACCCATCGCAGCCGCGCCATGTTTACGCCGTGGACAACAGCGGCACTACTGAAGCGCTTTCCCGAATTACACATCGTGGCGGATTTCAGCCATTTCGTGAACGTGTGCGAACGCTTGCCGGAAGACCAAACTGAAAACCTTGCGCTGTGCATCGCGCGCACGCGCCATGTGCATGGTCGCGTGGGACACGAGCAAGGCCCGCAGGTAAACGATCCGCGCGCGCCCGAATGGTCGCGCCACCTCGCCGCGCACGAATCGTGGTGGGATGAAATCGTTCGCACACGATTGAAAGCAGACGCGACAACCTTCACGTTCAATCCTGAATTCGGGCCGCCGACTTACATGCCTACGTTGCCGCATACGCAACAACCCGTCGTGAATTTATGGGACGTGTGTTTATGGATGGCGCAACGATTCGAGCAACGCTTTAATAACCTGACTGGAGAAAACCCCAATGAATAAGCTGCGGGTCGCCTTTGTGGGATGCGGCGGCATTGCCGAACACTATTTGAAAATTTATCGAGACCTGCCGTGGGTCGAGATGGCTTGTTGTATGGACGCCGACCTCGCCCGCGCCGAACGCGCCGCCGAGCGTATGGCTGAAGGCACGCTGTCAAAACCGCCCGTCCGCGCCACCGACGATTTCAACGAAGCGTTGCAAGACGACGTAGACATCGTCGTCATCAATTCGCCCAACTATTTGCACTGCGAACAAGCGCTCGAAACCTTTGCCGCAAACAAACATCTGCTGATGCAAAAGCCGCTCGCGGCTTCACTCGAAGAAGCGCGGATGATCGTCGTGGCGGCGGCGCGCGCGCAAAAGCGTGGCGTTATGAGCGGGCTGTATATGAGTTATCTCGAACAGCCGCTCATGCATGACTTGCGCGCGATGGCGGCGGCGGGCTGGTTCGGGCAAATTGTCAGCCTCAGCGGACGGCTAATGCATCGCGGGGGCTTGCGCATTTCTGAACAGTTGCAACAAGGCCAATCAAACTGGCGTGCTTCGCTCGCGCAAACCGGTGGCGGCTGTTTCATTCAACACGCAGTGCATTACATTCATCTGTTTGAGTGGATTGCCGACGCGCGCATCGTTCGTGTCATGGCGATGTCACGCAACCTCGCTTGCCCCGGCATCGAAGGTGAAGACCTCGCCTGCGCCTTATTCGAACTCAGCAACGGCGCACAGGCTACGCTCGAAACCGCGTGGGCAACGGCGGGGGAAGCGTTCTCGGTACGCGGCACGCTGGGCACGGCGGAATACGTCAACAACCAAACGCTCTGGCTTGAATCGTCGCAAGGCGCTTACGAAGGCCATGCCGTGCGTTATGCCGCCAGTGACAACGACTTCACGCCCGGCGCACCAGCGGCGGCCAATTCCATGCAACAGCGCACCTTGCACGCGCCGCGCCTCGACGATCTCAACAATCAATTCAACCAGCACCTGCAATTTCTCGCAGCCGTCCGCGACCAACGCGCGCCTTTTGTGCCCATCGCCACCGGCCTCAACGATTTGCACATCGTCAACGCCGCTTATGAATCAACTCGCACCGGGCAAGCGATCAACCTTTAAATGCGGAGTGCGGAGTTCACTCACCGAGGTATTCTTTTATCTCTTTTTGCTCACAAATTGATTGCCAGCCAACGAGTCTTTGGTTAAATAACACCCCACCCCGCACTCCGCACTCCGCATTCCGCATTCCGCACTCCGCATTCCGCACTCCGCACTAATTTGGGTTTTCCGGCCAACTGTGGCGCGGATAACGACGGCTGAGTTCTTTGCGAATCGCGGGATAGTGCCGCGTCCAAAATCCGGCGAGGTCGCTGGTGACTTGTACGGGGCGCTGATTGGGCGCGAGCAAATGCAAGACTAATGGGACGCGACCATTGGCGATGCGCGGCGTTTCGCGCATACCGAAAAAGTCTTGCAAGCGCGAGCCGATCCACGGAGCCTGTCCTTGCTCATAATGAATCACCACCTGACGGCGGCCCGCGATAGACACGCTCTCAGGCGCGTGTTGCGTGAGCATCCGTTGCTGCTCATTCGTCAAACGCGCTTTCAACATTTCTAGCAAACCGCCCTTCCCTGCTGCCGAACGCAACTCAGCAAAGCTGCGCAGCCCTTCGCACAAAGCCACTAACGCTGCTGTCACATCTTCATCATTCAAATTCGGGATACCCGCTTCGGGAAAAGACGCCGCAAGAAAGCTGACGCGGTTGAGAAAATTCGTCAGCCGTTCAGGATCGGCGAAGCGTTGCAATCCGGCTAGCAACGCGGCTTCGGCTAAAACTTTGGCGGCTTGCTGACCTTTGATTTCTTTGACGCGTGTCTCATCAATCACCAGTTGGTCATAAAGGATGCGCTGCACGACTTCGACGCGTTCGGCTTGCGCGTTCCAGTTAGCGACGGTGGTTTCCTGCAAATCTTCGGCGAAAAGTTCGATCAACCATTCGGGCTGAATCGCGCTGGCCTGTCGAATCAGCCGCTGTTTGTTTTTCTCTTCGGCTTCTATGGCGACGATGAATTCCGACTGCCACACAACGCTCGTCGGCGCGAGTTGCGCAGCGCCTCCGCCTGAAAGCAACACTTCGGCATTTTCAGTTTTGCCAATTTTTATAGAACGGCGACGCGCTACGCGGTCGGGGTATCCGGCAAGAATGGATAACAGCAACGCATCATCTTTATCTTTATTTTTATCGTGGGGCAGGTTTGAAACCTGCCCTACATTACGCAGCAATTGCCGCCTGACCCTTTCGACCGCTTGAACGGCAGCTACATCCAATCCCATCTCACGCAAGCGATGCGGCGCGAAATTCACCCGCTCGGCTTCGACAAACAGATCCAATCTTTCAAGCAAGTCGCTGGGGCCGTGGTTGGCAACGGGGCGCTGCGCAGTTTTACGTTGCGGCTGATTCCCTTCGCCAAACAAATTGCGCGCCAATAAATCGCGTTCGCCGATCAACGCCGCCAGCGTAGCTCCGGCTGCCGCGACGCCGCGCCGTTCGGCTTCGACCAGCAAGCGCGCCTGACGCGGATGCAGCGGTAAGCGCATCATCGCGCGTCCCGTCACGGTCAATGCGCCGGTCACATCAATCGCGCTTAACTTGCGCAACAACGTTTCGGCGGCTTTGAGCGCAGCCATCGCCGGAGCCTCAAACCAATCGAACGAAGACAAATCAGTCACGCCCGCCGCGTGCATCGCCAACGCAGCTTCGGCCAAATCCAATCGGCGAATGTCGGGCGTCTCGTGCGACGGACGCGCTTGAAAATCCTGTTGCGTATACAGCCGCAAGCAACGTCCGGGTTGCGTACGCCCGGCGCGTCCCGCGCGTTGCGTTGCCGCAGCCTGACTCACGCGCTGGGTCGTCAGCGTCGCCAAGCCCGACCACGGCGAATGTCCTGCGATGCGTGCGAGACCGGAATCAATCACCGCTACGACGCCATCAATCGTGACTGAACTTTCGGCCACGTTCGTCGAAAGAATAACTTTGCGCTT
>JANNUY010000489.1:0-2590 GCA_031414155.1 Acidobacteriota bacterium | reverse complement strand
TCGAATGGAAAAACCGCGCGCACTTTTTCGGCGTCTCGGCGCAAATCATGCGGCGCGTGCTGGTAGATTTCGCGCGCCAGCGTCCGCGCGTCGCGGGCGAGACCGCGCAACAGGTTTCGCTCGCCGCCGCTGCTGAGTTGGGCGATGCTCCGACGGCGGATTTGCTGGCACTGGATGATGCGTTAAAAAGTTTGGCGAAACTGGACGAGCGCAAAAGTCGCATCGTCGAGTTGCGTTTTTTCGGCGGACTCGGCAACCCAGAAGTCGCAGAGATTTTAGGCATCGCTGAAATCACCGTCATACGCGAATGGAACAAAGCCAAAGCCTGGCTGTTCCGCGAACTCAATCAAACCAATCAATCGTGACCAATGAATAGTGACCAATGAATCCTGAACGCTGGGCTAAAGTAGATCGCCTGTTAGATGACGCGCTCGAACGCGCGCCGTCTGAACGCGCGGCTTTTCTCGTCGAAGTTTGCGGCACAGACCTGGCGTTACGCGACGAAGTGCAATCGCTCTTACAGGCGCACGCGCAAGCCGATGAACGCTTCCTGCAAACGCCTGCCATTGAAATGGCTGCGCGTCAGGCCGCGCGCCATCTGAGTCAAGGCGATGGCGTCAAACCCGACACAGCGTTGTTGGGACGCAAGCTCGGTCACTATCAAATCATCTCGGTCTTAGGTGTAGGTGGCATGGGCGCAGTCTATTTGGCGCACGATGAACGGCTTGGCCGCAACGTCGCGTTAAAACTCTTGCCTGCGCAATTCACCACCGACGCCGGACGCGTCAAGCGTTTCGAGCGCGAAGCCCGCGCGGCTTCGGCGTTGAGCCATCCGAACATCATTACGATTTATGACATCGGCGAAACCGACGGCCAGCATTTCATCGCGGCGGAATTGGTCGAAGGACAAACCTTGCGCGCGCTGCTCGAACGAGGCCCACTGCCTTATCGTGAAGCCCTAGACCTCGCGCGCCAGATCGCTTCGGCATTAAGCGCGGCGCATGAAACGCACATCATCCACCGCGATCTCAAACCTGAGAACGTGATGGTACGCAAAGATCGTTTGGTGAAGGTGCTGGATTTCGGCCTCGCTCGCATGACCAAAAGCCAGTCTGACACGAGCGCCTTGCGGCAAACGCTCAAAGGCATGGTGATGGGTACGGTCAGTTATATGTCGCCCGAACAGGCGCTTGGCGAAGACGTAGACCATCGCTCTGATTTATTCAGTCTCGGCACGACGCTTTATGAATTGCTGACAGGTCGGCAGGCTTTCGCGGGCAGGACGGCAATCTCGATTGCCGACCAGGTGATTCATCACACGCCCGTGCCGCTGCGCCAATTGAATCAGGGCTGCCCCGCCGAACTCGAACGCATCGTCAGCCGCTTGCTCGAAAAAGATCGTGAGTTGCGTTATCAAACCTCAGATGATTTACACGCCGATTTGAAACGGCTGCAACGTTCGCTTGATTCCACTGCGCCCGATGCCGCTACGCGCGAAGACATACCGGTCAAAGCCGCGACGACCAATGAAACCAAGACGCAAACGACGCAAACCTCTGGCGCATTGCCTGCTTCGCCTAAACGCAAACTCGCTATCGGGTTCGCGGCGTTGGTTGTATTAGCCAGCAGTTTGCTCTGGTGGCGATACAGCGCAAGCTCAAGCCCGCGCACTGACGGCTTTGATTGGCGGACAGCGCGCTTCACTGAGTTGACTGAATACCCAGGTATCAAAACGCATCCGGCGCTTTCGCCTGACGGGCAGACGCTGGTTTATACGCGCCGCCTCAACGGGCAATTCGATTTGATCCGTCAGCGCGTAGGCGGCACGTCCATGCAAAACCTGACCGAAAGCGTAGCGGCGGATGACACGCAGCCAGAGTTTTCGCCCCAAGGCGATTTGCTCGCGTTTCGCTCAGAGCGCGCAGGCGGCGGCATCTTTGTGATGGGAGCGACCGGCGAAAGTCCGCGCCTGATCGTCAATCACGGACATAACCCCTCGTGGTCGCCTGACGGACAAGAGTTGGTTTATAGCACGCAAAATGGCACAGACATTTTTAACCGCGCGGGTTCGAGCAGTCAGCTTTGGGTCGTCAATCTGAAAACCGGAGCCAAGCGCCAGCTCGCGGCAGGCCCTGACGCAGTGCAACCTCATTGGTCGCCGCACGGTTCGCGCATTGTGTTTTGGGGTTTGCGCAACGGCGCGCAACGCGATGTTTTCACGATTACCGCTGCGGGCGGCGAACCGATTCCTCTCACCAATGACAAAGCGATGGACGGCAATCCGGTCTGGTCGCACGACGGACGGTTTGTTTATTTTTCGAGCAATCGCAATGGCAGCCTCAGCCTCTGGCGACAGGCCATTGACGAGGCTTCGGGTCAGCCGCAAGGCGGGCCGGAATTGATTCCCGCCAAATCGGCCAACAGCGTCTTGCTCACCATCGCGCGCAACGGCGAACGAATGGCGTATACGAATCGCATCGCGCAAAGCAACATCCGCCGCATCGGTTTCGATGCGGCGCGCGGTCAAACGCTTCGTCATTTGTGAGTTGCAACGGAGCTTCATGGTTGCCGATGGGGCTGCCGATGCGGC
>JANNUY010000488.1:0-2119 GCA_031414155.1 Acidobacteriota bacterium | reverse complement strand
CTTGCTGCCATTTGGGATTTGTGACCCATAGCAGAGAGCACTTTGAAGGTTTGATATGAAACGATTCTTTCGCGCGCCTTTTGTCTTCTCGCTTTACCTGCTTGCGTGTTGCTTCATCCTGCCGTTTTACGGCAAGCGATCAACCGCGCTTGCCCACAACGTCAACACGCCGCGCCGCCTCATCCTTATTCTCGATGGCGTACCCTTTGACACTATCGAAAAGCTGCGTGCCGAAGGGCGTTTCAAACGCTTCAGCAATCTCGCCCGAATGGTGGCGACGTTTCCGAGTTCGACCAATCCTTCGCTCGTAGAAATTCTGCACACCGAAAACTCGCCCGGTTACGAAGACCATTATTACGACCGCGCGCAAAACCGTTTGTTCGGCAACATCGCCGACCGGTTCAATGGCGGGAAATTCATTGCGCGCACTTATCGCGAAGGTTTCGATTATCACGCGGCGGCGGCGTTGGGCGGAATGGCTTATGTCGCTGCGCCGTTCTCGACGCTCATCACTGCGCAGCTTGATTTGATGGCGCTGAAAAATTCTTTCCGCCAATCCAATACGCCCGTGTTTTTAGGTTATGTGGGAGCAACCGATTCGCTCGCGCATCTGGGTGGCGAACGCATGCTGAAAGCCTTGTTGCGCTCACTTGACCGCGCCGTCGAAGACCTTGCCGCCGAAGCCGAACGCGACGGCAGCAAGCTCGAAGTCGAATTGCTTTCCGATCACGGCAATCGTTACGACGACTATCGTCACGTAAAGCTAAACGATGCGTTGCAAAGCGCCGGATTCAACGCCGTCAAAAGCCTCAAGCAAACCGGCGATGTCGTGCTGCCGCGTTACGGTCTGGTCGGTTCGGCGCAACTGTTTACCTTCGCCGGTGAAAAAGAATCCGTCGCCGCCGCCTGCCTCAAAGCCGACGGCGTAGATTTCGCGCTTTATTATCAGGGTGATAATTCACTCGCCTTAGTTAGCCAACGCGGACGCGCAAAACTCATTCATCAAGGCGAACGATTCAAATACGAAGACCTCGGCGGCGATCCGTTGCAGTTAAACGCGATTATCGAAACGATGCGAACGAGTGGAAAACTCGACGCGGCGGGCTTCGCAGATCGGGAAGTGTGGTTTCAAGCGACGATGGCGCACGATTACATTGATCCGGTGCGGCGCGCGTTTGACGCTTTTGACAGGCACGTAAAGAACCGCGCCGATGTCGTGGTCAGCTTTCAAGACGGCTGGCTGATCGGCAGTCCATTTATGACGACGTTTGCGACGATGCAAGCTACGCATGGGAATTTGCGGCGCGGCGAATCGCTGGGCTTTGCGATGTCTACGCGGCAGGCATTGCCTGATTATTTACGTGGCAGTGATTTGCACGCGCGCTTCGGCCTCAGCGAAGCCAAAAAGATGAGCAGTTTCGTTAGCGGCTTGGGGCATTGCGACGCAGGCTTGGTGTTGGCAGAAGCGTTGAGTCAATAGAGCAATGCTTGTATTCTCCGCGCGTCTTGTGAGCCGATTAACCAACGAGGTGTTTTATGTCTGCGACTGCCATTGCCACTGTGACGAAGATGATGGAAACCCTGCCCGAACCTGCGCAGGGGCGAGTGATTGAGCATCTGCGCGACTATATCGCAACGTTGCGCGATGAGTTGAAATGGGATGAGGCGTTTCAAGCGACGCAGCCTCAGCTAATCGCAGCAGCGCAACGCGCACGTCAGCAAATCGCTGAAGGGAAGGCCCAGCCAATGGATGAGTCGCTGTTATGAACTCCCACACGTTGCCATCCTTTTGGGAAGCCTATCGAAATCTCAATGCCACGACGCGTGAGCGCGCGCGCAAAGCCTATCGTCTTTGGCAAGAAAACCCTTTCCATCCATCGCTGCATTTCAAGTGCATTAACCACGAAGAAAGCCTTTGGTCGGTTCGCGTTTCACGAAGCCATCGCGCGATTGGTGTTCTTAACGCAGACACCGTGACGTGGTTTTGGATTGGCGGGCACGATGATTACGAGCAGTTTTTTGGCTGATTGAAATCCTCTCTCCGCCTTGCGCTAACGCTGTGTACCGTTCATCCGCCGCTGTGTTATTGTCCCGCCCTCAACACGGCGCATCAGCCGTG
>JANNUY010000487.1:0-3639 GCA_031414155.1 Acidobacteriota bacterium | reverse complement strand
GTTGATCCATCATACAAACCGACGGCAGTTTATAACTACAGTCTCGGCGTACAACGTGACATCGGTTGGAACACGGTCGTGGACGTGGCGTATGTCGGTTCGCTGGCGCGTCACTTGTTACAACGCCTGAGCTTGAATTCGATCAATTATGGCGCGCGTTTCTTGCCCGCGAATATTGATCGCACGCTTGCTGGCAATGCCACGCCGTTGCCTGATAACTTCCTGCGCCCGATTCCGGGTTATGGTGACATTCAGTTGATCGAAACCGGCGGCAACTCCAACTACCACGGTTTGCAAACTTCACTGAACCGACGGTTCTCAAGCAGCTTGTCGTTTGGCGCGAGTTACACGTGGTCAAAGGTTATGACGCTGGTCAACGGCAACAACGAAGCGATCAATCCTTTTATTGATCGCAAGGTGCGCAATTACGGCAGAGCGGGTAATGACCGTACACATAATTTTGTATTGAATTATGTGTACCGCGTTCCTTCATTATCGAAGTATTGGGACAACGCTGTGTCGCGACAGGTTTTCAGCGGATGGGAACTGTCAGGCGTGACGTCGTTTCTGAGTGGTGCGCCTTCGGGCATCGGTTACGCATTGGTTGCTGCGCGTGATTTGGTGGGCGGCGGCGGCGCGGGCGTAGACAGCCGCGTCGTGCTGGTTGCCAATGCGGTCTTGCCACGCGATCAACGCGCCACCGCGTGCAGTCACGCATTCGCCGCGACCAATACGCAATTGTCAACCTCTGTTGTCCCGGTTGGCTGCCACTTGAATGTCAATTCGGTTTTGCCACCGACGACAGCGGGCGACAATGGACGCGGCAACGCGGCCAAAGACCTGTTCCGTTTGCCCGGCTCGAACAACTGGGACATCTCGCTCTTTAAGAACTTTAGCTTGTTCAAGGAGGGCAAGGTGCGAATGCAATATCGGTTAGAGATGTACAACGCTTTCAACCATACGCAATTCACCGGTGTAGACACCACGGCGCGTTTTGACGCGAGCAACAATCAAGTCAATGCGTTGTTCGGTTCTTATACGTCGGCGGCGAATGCGCGCCGCATCGTGATGGGGTTGAAGCTCAACTTCTAACGCCGGTCACAAGGCGCATTCGCAGTTTCGCTTGCGCCGGAACGATGAACTCTCATCGTTCCGGCGCAAGTTTTATAACGGTCAATCTTTCCTCTGTGATGGCCCCCGTGCCGGAGATTCCCATGAAGTTCATTCGTTCATTTCTCTTGTTGGGTTGTTTAGCGTTGGCGGTGTTCACGCAATCAACGCCGAATGTGAAGATCACCTGGATCGGTCAATCAGGTTTCATGATTCAAACTGAAAACGGGCCAGTCGTTTTCACCGATCCTGCGCCAGCGAGTTTCAATTTGTTGACGCCTACGACGCCTGCCAACGCGGTGACGGTGAGCCATACGCATGGCGATCACACGGGTACGGCGGTGGTGCAAGGGACGCCTACCGTCATTGATGGACGCGTCAACCCGACTGAGTTGCGCGAAGTGACGGCGGCGGATACGACGTTTAAGATCGTGCCGGGCTTTCATGATGCGACGGGCGCGACGCGCAATTCGTTGATTACGTGGACGCAAGGCGGACTCAGATTTGTGCAGGGCGGCGATTACGGACAAGCGACGTTGACCGATGCGCAGCGGGCTGCGTTAGGCGACATTGACGTAGCTTTTATCGCTGCTGCGAACCCTACGTTCTCAACCGCCGTGGCTAAAAATTTCGTAGACCAGTTGCGCGCGCGCGTTACGATTCTTTGCCATTACCGCGCGCCATTAGGGGGCTCGGCGACGCTGGCATCGCTCAAAGATTTTGGGCCGCTGTATGCAAAACTGGTTTATAAATTCAGCGACGTAACGATCAACAAAAATAATCTGCCGACTGAACCAGAAGTCTGGATCATGCAACCCAACGCCAACGCCGCCGCAGTTAATGCGGGCAGCTATGCGGCAGGGCAACCGATGTCACCACTTTCGCTCGGTGCGATCTTCGGCAATTTCACGAATGCGACGATGGGAACGGCGCAAAGTTTTCCACTGCCCACGACGTTGGGCAATGTGGAGGTTTTAGTCGGCGGTCGCGCCGCGCCGCTGTTGTTCGTTTCGCCGCTACAAATCAACTTTCAGGTTTCAAATAGGCTCGATGTCGCAGCGCAAGCATTGGTCGAAATCAAAGTTGCGGGCACGACCGTCGCGCGTTCGCAATTGACGGTGTTGTCAGGTGCGCCGGGCATTTTCGTGGCGACCGATTTGAGCTACCGCCCGATTGGTGCCGCGACGCCGATCAAACGCGGCGAGCCGTTGATTGTTTGGGCGACGGGACACGGCGAACTTTCTGACCCGCTTGATGAAGGGCAACCGGCATCCGGCATTTTGTATACGACCAAAGCCAAGCCCCGCGTCACCATCGGCGGCGTCGAAGCTGAAGTCCTGTTCAGCGGACTCACGCCCGGTCTCGCAGGCGTATGGCAAATCAACGTGCGCATACCGAATGATGCGCCATTGGGCGCGAATGTGCCGTTGGTGGTTACGCAAGGTTTTTCGAGCAACGCGGTGGAGCTGAATGTGAGCGCAGCCTCATTCACAGAAGAGCGAATCAGCCATAGCCGGTGGAATCCGTTTCGACACTTAATGGGCTGGTTTGCGACCTTTATCTAAGTTCGATTTAGATCGGTTTGCAATTGCGTTTTCAGGTGTAGGATAGGTTAAGAACCTACCCTACACCGCGCTTAAGGTTTTCCCGTAAACCCCAACTGAAAACCGATCTAGTAACATTGATTGTCCATTGCGCGGCGCGCCTTTATGATGGCGCACAAATCTCGTAATCAACCTTTTTCAATTCATTATGCTTAACGTGGCGCGGCTGAATCAGCACGTCAACGAAGGGAGCTTTGCACGTGAGACATCAAAATCTAACGCAAGTTTTCGAACTAACGTTAATGGCCTTAATAACACTTTTTGTGCTGGCGGTGGGATTCGTCCCAATCGGACAAGCGCAAAGCGTCAAACCTGCTGATTGGTTGCCAGCGAATTGGCTTATGGACGGCGGCGACATCGAACGCACGGGCTGGCAAAAGAACGAACATATTCTTTCAGTTGCTACGGCTAAGAACATAAAGCTGCTCTGGAAAACCAAGCTCGACAACGAACCGCGCCTGATGCACAGCTTGTTGCCGGTGCTGATTGCCAGCAACGTCACAACCAGCAAGGGCGCTAAAGAAATCGTGCTGGCGACCGGTGTCAGCGACAACCTTTATGGGCTTGATGCCGCAACCGGAGAAATCATCTGGAAGCATCACTTTGCCACCGATTGGAACTTTCCCGCTGGCGGCTATTACATTTTGTGTCCGGGCGGCATCACGGCGACGCCCGTGATTGGGCCGACTGACACGCCAGGCAAATACATTGTTTATGCGGCGGCGTGGGATGGAACGTTGCGCCGTTTGGATTTGGCAACTGGCGCTGAGGTCAAACCGCCCGCGAAATTCATGCCGCCCAACGGCAAGCCCTACGCCTTGAATTTGCGCAACAACGTGATTTATGTGCATACGGCGCAAGGCTGCGGCGGCAATCCGAACATGGTTTATATCTACGATCTGGCGACTGAAAAAGTCGGGGCTTG
>JANNUY010000486.1:0-2271 GCA_031414155.1 Acidobacteriota bacterium | reverse complement strand
TCCAAGGCTGCCGCTACGATCACTGCCGCAGGCAAATTGGCTTTTACGCCGGATTGAAAATAGTAATGCCGCGCGTCTGTCGTAGCCCGAATCAATCCCAACTCAACAAAAGGACAATCCAGCGTTTCTTCGGTTATCTGTTTCCGCTCTGTTTGCTCAACATACATTCTCAGCAAACAAGAAACATCTTTCTGCAAAGATGAATCCATGACGCGAATCCCCAAGCCATCGCGGTATGCTGCAAGCTCTTTCATCAAATCGTCGGTAGTGAACTCCGCTTGCCTGAAATCGAAAAAAGTGAACCGCCATGCCGTAGCAAAATTCGGCGATTTCAGCAGCTTCCAATGCAAGAGCCAAAGCGAGGCGGTCTGTTCCAAATATGGATCCCAACCGTTTTCAGCCAACAGCCGCTGCGCAAAATCTGTTATCGCCTGACGGCGGCCTTTTTCATCAGGCGCGGCGCTGATGAGCTTGAATGCCGAACACCAATAGCGGATTGCTACAGCCATATTCTTGCCCACTCCTAATTGAAGATGAGCGTCTTCACGCTGAAAAATCTCTGAGTCGCGCGCGCAACCGCTTCAAAACCTTTCTTAAGCCACCCAAAACGCGGGTGAAAAGTTTCGTGACGAGCGAAAGCGTATCGCACACCGCTATCCACGGTACTAGCAGACAATCGAGCCGCTGCACTGGTAGTGTTCATTCTTTCTTTGTCTCAAGGAGATGCAATTATGATGGACGGATTTGCATTTATATCAGTACGCCCTAGAAGCGGGCAACGGGTGGCGCCGAATTTTCAAGCGGGTTCAACGAACGGTTGACCGAATACTTCGTCGGCTTCGATCTCAATCAAGCCATTCGCACCGCCATCGAACAAGCCGAGCGCGACTTCGAGCAGAAGTTCGGCTTTTCACGGGGCGGCAATGACGCGTGGGAAATCATCATCTCCAATCCGAAAGAGACGGTTTGTTTGCAAGCCGTAGATTATTTTCTATGGGCGGTACAGCGGTTTTATGAGGTGCGCCGACATCCGACGACGGGCGAAGAGATACGAGAGGACAGGTATCTAAAAATGCTCTGGCCGCAAATCGGAGAGATTCACGATCTGGATTTCGGGGCTGATTACGGCACTTACTTTACAGCACAACGCCCGCTCACCCTCGAAGAACGCTTCGGCGGGAGCGGGCGCAAAAAGAAAACGTCGTGAATATAGGAGTTCTAAAAACTCTCACGGCGCGAGGCCGAATTTCATTCACGACGCGCGCAAAGTAGCACGCGATCTGTGAATTGCCAAGCATTTGTCATAAGCCATTCTTCACATTTGGCGGAACCGTGAACCGGCTCAGGCTTTCAGCTTCCGCCGCAAAATATCCAGCGCCGCATTCACATTATTTCGTTGCTGTCGCAACCGACTTGCTCAAGCCTTCGCCCTCGACCACCTTGATGTATTGATTCGCCGCGACATTCGTCAGCTTATCCACCTTGCCGCTGGGCCATTTGATTTCGAGCGCGTCAACTTTGGCTGCCGCGCCCAAGCCCAACACTTCGCGCGGATCGTGCGACGAGAGATAGCCGCCGCCACTGGTTTTGTAGCGGCTCTTTTTCAACGCGCCCGCCTGCCAACTGATGATCGCGCCTACGCCTAATGAATTGCTTTTCTTCGCCATGAGTTCGACGCCGAGCCAGTTGTTTTTATTGCCGCCTTCGTTGCGCAGCAATACCGGAGCATCGCCATTGTTGATGACGAGCAAATCAATATCACCGTCGTTGTCGTAATCGGCGACGGCCAGGCCGCGCGCCGGAAAGTCTTTGGCAAAGACTGCGCCGGAGGTCTTGCTTACGTCTTTGTAAGCCTTGCCTACGTTCTCGAACATCAACAGCGGCTCTTTATATTTCACGCGCGAAGCCTGTTGCTCGACCATGTCGTCGGGATGTCCGTTGGCTAAGAACAAGTCTGGGTCGCCGTCGTTGTCGTAATCGAAAAACTTCAAGCCCCAGCCCGACAACAGTCGCGTAGCCTGTCCGATCTCGCCTGCCTGATCGCTGAAGCTCTCATTCTTGTCGTTGTGATAAAGGCTGAAAAGTTCCTGATCTATGTTGGCCACGAACAAATCCTGCCAACCGTCGCCGTCGAAATCAGTCGCGTCTACGCCCATGCCCGAACGCGGACTGCCCGCGTCGCTGTAACCCACACCTGAAGCCAAGCCGATCTCTTCAAACTTGCCGCCGCCACGATTGACAAACATGAAATTGGCTACGGTGTCGTTGGCG
>JANNUY010000485.1:0-5611 GCA_031414155.1 Acidobacteriota bacterium | reverse complement strand
GTCGCCAACGTCGCGCCGTGCGTGCGCAACAAGTCGCCTACGGTTTGTTCGAGCGTCGCGTCGCCTTCGGCATAAACGTAATCGCCCAGCGCGGCTTTCATTTTCGCGGCGAGTTCGTCGAGCAACGCGGAGGCTTCAGCTTCCTGTCGCGCTTGCGCCGTCAAGTGGAATTCGATTTGCCCGTTCTTTGCCAGAATCGTCGTCGTCGGATTGGTGTAAGCCAGATAAAGCGGCGCAGCCAATTCATCGGCTTTCGATTCAGACAAGCCGTAAAGATTGAGTTGGCGGCGCACGATGAAAAGCTCGCCTACGCGCTGCCGCAGCACGGGCGCGACCGCATCGGTGAACATCGGCTTCATCTCGCGCGGCGGGCCGGGTAACAGCGCAACCGTGCAATTGCCTTGTTGCACCAACTGCCCTGGAGCCGTGCCGTTTTTATTCACCAGCAACTCAGCGCCGGTCATCAACATAGCTTGGCGTATGTTATTGGCGGGCATTTCCATGTTGCGGCGCGCGAACCGCGTGCGAATGGATTCAAGCGTTGGTTCGTGAACTTCCAACTCGCGGCCTAACACGCGCGCAAAAACCTTTTTGGTTATGTCGTCTTCGGTCGGGCCGAGTCCGCCGGTAGAAATCACGATCTCAGACCGTTTCATCGCATCGCGAATGGTTTCTTCGAGCCGCGCTTCGTCATCGCCGATGATGGTCTTGAGCTTGACTTCGACGCCGAGCGCGTTGAGTTGTTCGGTCAGCCAGAGCGAGTTGGTATCAATCCGAAACGGCGTCAGCATTTCAGAACCGATAGCGAGAATTTCTGCGTTGAGCATTGCGTGAATCTTATGGGTTGGAGCGCGTGTCAGTAGCCCGACCGTAAGAGAGGGCTGCAATGATTTAGCGCACCTTGATCGAAGAGCGCATCCTTGAGGCAGCCCTCTCTTACGGTCGGGCTACGGACACGGTTGTTAAGGTTTGGTTGGAGGTGGCGCGTCGCCATCCGTAATTTTGATGTCGGTCTCGAACTTGCGATAGAACTTGAACGACAGCAGGTTGCGCGAGTACTGGCGTTCGCGTCGGTTAGAGATGATGAACTCGGCGCGAATCGGCAAGAGGAAGTCTACGTCAATGCCGCGCAGTTTGACCCAATCGTAATCTACCGACGTTTCAGAATTGGTCACGGGATAGGCGGCGGGCAGATCGTCAACGGCGTGGTCAATGCGTAGCACCTGTTTTTTATCTTCATCAATCCACACCGCACCGCTGTAACCGGCAATGATGGGCGGATGCCCTTCGGCCTTAATCGAAAGTTTTGAATTGGGCTGCGTGACGCGAAAGTCGTAAATCACTGTCATGCGGCTGCCCAATCGTTCTTTGCCTGCGGGTTTGAAGGTGGCTTTCGCTTCAGATGAAAACAACTCCGCCAGCAACGTAGCGAAATCGCCCCGCGAGTAAGCGCCGCCAGCAGCTTCAAGCTCTTTTGTCACAGGACGGCCTATGCTGTTGATCGGTTTGTAACTTTCGCCCTGCTTCCGGCTATAGGTCAATTCATAAGTCAGCTTGTCGGCACGATCCCAGGCGCCGCGCGCTTCGCTATCGAAATAGCGTTCGACATCTTGCTGGCAAATGAAATCGGGCAGTTCGTCAAGATAGTCGCGCACGTTGTGCCGCGTCTCTTCGAGAAAAGGGTCAGTCACTTCTTTATTAATAATGACCGTGCTGTTGGCGTTCGCCGAAAGCCTTTCGCCCGCGCGCTTGACCGTATTGATAAGGTGTTGATGCGCTCCGTTGGCGCGCAGCCGCGCGACGGCTTCAGGCGTAGGGTCAAAAGCAATGCCTGCGCGATCAACCAGAATGGCAAGATTCGCCTCGGTGAGATCGCGGCCTACTTTTTGGCGCAGCGTGATATTCAACGATTGCAGCGTGTATGGTTCATTCGCCGCCATGGTCGTAGCGCGTTGCGCCAGCGTCGTGGTCGTCAACGCAAATAATAAAAATAGAGCCATTAAATTACGCATTTGCTTCTTCTCCTTCTTGCGCGTGCTGCCAACTGTCCTGAACGCCTTTTGTCGCCGCATCTTGCATCAAGTGCGAGTAAAGCGCCTCAACCTGACGCCGCGTGTCTTCAAAGCCTAACGACGTTTCAATCGTGTAATCGGCAACTTTTACTTTTTCTGCCGAAGGCATTTGCGCGGCGATGCGCGCTTCAGCCTGTTCGCGTGTCAGTTGATTGCGCACCATCAAGCGTTCAAGTTGCAGTTCGGGCGTGCAATGTACGACGACGACTTTGTCAAAACGTTTATACGAACCCGTCTCAATCATCAATGCCGCGTCAATTACGGCAATGGCTGACGGATTCAACGTCGCCAGCCACGTGGCCTGCGCCTCGAACACGCGCGGATGAACGATGGCGTTAAGTCGCAGACGTTTTGCTTCGTCGCCGAAAACAATTGCGCCGAGCGCCGGACGATTGATCGTGCCGTCAGCATTAAAAACACCTGGCAAAACGCCTGTGCCGAATTCACTTACGATGTCTTGATAAGCGGGCTTGCCGGGTTCGATGGCCTGATGCGCTACGACATCAGCGTCTAGAACTTCGCAGCCCAACTCGCGCAGCACGCTCACTACGAACGATTTGCCCACGGCGATTCCGCCGGTCAATCCGACTTTGAGCATTACCCTTTGCCTCGCCGCTTGACCGCAGCCTTCAACGTATTTTGCATCAGCATCGCAATCGTCAAAGGTCCAACGCCGCCGGGCACAGGCGTAAACCATCCGGCCTTTTCGATGACGCCACGCGGTTCGACATCGCCGATTAGCGTGTAGCCGCGCTTGGCGATGGCTTCCAGCCGTTTAGGAATTTCATCATCGGGAAAAACGCGCCGCGCTTCATCGGTTGAAGTCAGGTTGTTGATGCCTACGTCAATCACGACAGCGCCCTCCTTGACGTAATCTCCCGTGACCATCGCGGTGCGGCCAATTGCCGCGACCAGAATGTCAGCGGTGCGCGCAACGGCGGGCAAGTCTTTCGTTCGAGAATGGCAGATCGTCACCGTCGCGTGGCGATGCAACAACAACATAGCTTGCGGCTTGCCGACGATGTCGCTGCGTCCGATGACGACAGCGTGTTGGCCTGCAATTGGTATTTGATAATGATCCAATAACGCAATGACGCCGGTCGGTGTGCAAGGCGTGAGCGCGTCTTCGCCTTGTGAGAGGCGGCCCACGTTGATGGCGTGAAAGCCATCTACGTCTTTCAGAGGATCAACCGCTTCGAGAATGCGGCGCGTTTCGATCTGCGGCGGCAGAGGCAACTGCACGAGGATGCCGTCAATCTCGTCGCGCGCGTTCAGCGAATGGACGAGTGCGAGCAGTTCATCCGTTGTCGTGGACGCAGGCAATTCATGTTTTTCAGAATGCAGCCCCAGCGCCTGACAGGCCTTGACCTTGCTGCCGACATAAACTTTTGACGCAGCGTTGTCGCCGACGATGACGACGGCGAGTCCGGGTTGCAAACCTTGCGCGATCAACGCGGTGGCGCGCGCGGCTACGTCCTGTTTGAGGTGTTCGCCGACCAACGTTCCATTGAGAATCTGTGCAGGCATGAATGTTTTACCTTGTAAGCATTACCAAGTTGGGTTGGGAGTGGCGCAGCTTAACACACCTTCGTGCGACTCGCGCGGAAGCCCCCGAAGCACTATGGCTATTGGGTGTGGGCACGCAGAAAAGTTTGCGAGTGAATGAAAAAGTGCTTCGTTAGTTGATTACGCTGTGTTACATTCCGTCGCGTTCAAACATTTATATTTTAGCTCAGACCGCGACCATCCCTTCGCGTTTTTGACGTTTCATAATTTCCTTCGCAGTTTCCTTTGCGCCATTTCACCCCATAGCAGGCTAGCCGTCAGAAAAACTCTTGGTGGTTCTGCGAGCAAGCAACCCTTTGGCAGCACGAGACAACCAACGCGCGCTGATCGTGATCGTTACTCACACAGACACACGCACCCCGCGAAGTTGTTCTCACCGTCCCCACTATGCATCGCAATCATGACGATGCGCCTTTGCTGGCATTCCTTTTTTTATATTGCACGGCTTTTTAGCGAACCAAGACGAAACACTTTTACCTACCGAGTTAAGGAGACAGACCAATGAGTGCAGCGATCAACTACCTTCACACCGCCGTTCCCACTGCCGCTGTGGTTACAGATGCTTTGGCCGAAGCCCCGCGCAACAATATCTCTTATTTCGAAGCCGCACCCGAACAGCGGCTGCGGCGCGCGCTCGACAAGATCAACGATTTGCAAGCTGAAGTCCGCGTCTTGCGCGATGAGTTGTCACATGCTGAACGCGCTTCGTCGCAATACGAACGCCTGCTGAAAAACGCTTTGGTACGCGAACAGGAACTCAAGGCGTTGGTCGGCAGACATCTGGCCTAAACCATAAACATTTTTCGCACGCAAAAGGGCAGTCACGCACGATGGTGCGCGGCTGTCCTTTGTGCGTTTTACGCGCTCGGTTTGCGGCGATAAGCTGCGGCCTAACGATGGCAAAGATGGCGCAACCGCAAATCATTCTCGAACCGAATTACTCGCTCGAATTTCGCACGTTCACCCAGCGCGCCAATGCGCTGCCGCCGCAAACAGACTTTCTGCTGGTTTACGTCACCGCTTCCAACTTTGAAACGCTGCCCGCCGATAGCATCGTATTGATCAATCCGAACAGCGAATACCACTTGCCGCGCAATCGCGGACGCAGCGAAGTGCTGCTGGTCAGGTTCGCGCCGCAAGCGTTGATCGAAACGGCGACGCAGTTGAGATTGCATCGTGAAGCCGCGCTCTTGAGCTTTCGCCAAACGCACGTGGCAGTCGAAGACGCGCGGTTGTTATCAACGTTGATTGCGCTCGCCAATGAATGGCAAACGCGCGCCGCCGGTTGGCGCGAAATGCTCGGCTCATTGATTCAGCAACTGACGGTGCATCTGTTGCGGCAACACATCAACGTGGAGCGTTCTGACGAAATCGAACTCTCGCGCGTCGGTCTCGTAGACCGCCGTTTGCGCCGCGCCATCGAATTTATGCACGACCATTGCGGACGCGAACTCAGCTTGCGCGAAATCGCTGAGGCGGCTTATGTGAGCGAGTTTCATTTCGCGCGCTTGTTCAAAAAGATTACCGGCCAAACGCCGCACGCTCACCTCGCGTTAATACGCGTAGAAAAAGCTCGCCGTTTGCTCGCCGAAACCGATTTGCCCATCACCGAAATCGGCGCGCGTGTAGGCTATACTTCGCAAAGCCATTTCACGAAAGTCTTTCGCGCTGCCACCGGAGCTACGCCCAAAGCCTTTCGGGATGCGGCGCAAAAATTGAATTGAATGCAATGACAAAATACATTGGCAAGAGAGGCACAGCCTTCTCCGTTGACAGTGCCTTGCTCTGTGTCTCTGTGGCAAATCTTTAGGTAATTTGGAGAGGTTGTTGATGAAGTTCCGTTATCTAGTCTTGTTCTTAGCGGTTTGGTTCGTGACTGGCTGTGACCATCTGAAAGCGCACTCTGAAGCGCCACCTGTGACCGAACCACCGGCTGATTTCAAACCCGACATCCTCGGTGCAGCCGAGCAAAC
>JANNUY010000484.1:0-6496 GCA_031414155.1 Acidobacteriota bacterium | reverse complement strand
CTCGCTGCCGATCACCGCAATGGATGTGACTGCACCATTCACGCCATTACCCAGCGCCGACCAAGCCGTGCCATTCCATTTCGCAATGCCGCTGGCATTAACTCCGCCTGCACCACTGAATGACCCGCCTGCATATAAGTCGTTGCCACTAACTAGCAGCGCGTAAACAGGGCCATTCAAGCCAGCGCCAAGGGCTGACCAAGAAGTGCCATTCCATTTCGCAAGAAAATTGACGCTCACTTTTCCCGCGCTGGTGAAAGCTCCTCCCACATATAGATCACTGCCACTGACGGCAATTGCCGAAACGCTGGCACTCACACCATTATCCAGAAAGAAGCGCGCATCCCAGTTATCGGCAGCCGCCTTTGCAGCGGCGAAGGTGGGGTCACCGTGCGCGCTGTACCTCATCCGATACCCTCGCGCATCAAAGCTGCCCTGCGCGACTGGCTTGAGCGTACCGTCCGCATTAAGAAAATTTGCCAGCGTTTGCTGATTTGACTCAGGTTGGAGCTTCGCTTTAGCGCGCGTCGCTTCCCAGCGATTACTCCCCATCAACACAAGAAATACGGCTAACAATACGCACCAAACGTGACGTGAATGATTAATTACGAAGGGCTGAAACATGGAAACCTCCTAGTGGATAACGCAGCATACGAGACTGACTGTGGGCCAGCGAAAGGCAACGCGGCGCTGATGTCCTCACACCAGCGCCGCTCAACGAACGTATTCTAGTCACTGGTCAGGCAAGCTCAAAGACCGTCGCTTGTCATAGGGATTATTTGATATTGACGCGTACCGTGTTGGCGGCCTTGCCATCCACCGTCAACGCAATGTAAATGTCGCCGCGTCCCGCCAGACCGCGCGGCAGACGTACGTTGATTTGATCGAGTCCGGCCAAGCTGCCTTGCGCTCTGGCGTAAAGCACTTCGGCATTCGTACCGCCCAGCGCCGTCGTCACCGCTGAGAGCGCCGTGCGTCCGCGCAGGCCGGTGCCGTAAAGAATCAGAAAGACTTCTTCGTTGGCGTTGCTCAAGTCAATCGGTACGGCGACGAACTGATTCGCCATTGCGTCGAAGCGTGCGACTTCTTCATAGCTTTGCGCGCCGTTGGCGAGTACGCGCAGCACTTGTGCGGCGGCGAGTCCGCGCCCGGTCGCATTGGCGGCGAACAGTCCGGGCGCAATCGGCCCAATCGTCACCAAGCTGACCGAACGTTCGCTGCCCTGACTGAGCGTAATCGTCGCCGCGCCCGCTGCCGTGTTGGCCGGAATCATATAGTTCACTTGCGTAGGCGAGACGAAAAATAACGGCGCGGGGCGTTCCGTGCCGGTGTTGTCTTTCACGGTCACGGTTACGCCCGCCAGCGTAGTGGGCAGCGGCACGGTGCTCGCCGCTTGGGTCGTCGTCGCCAGATTCACGCCGAAGGCCGCGATGATTTGTTCAGGTGCTAAAACTTCGCCGCGATAGTCGGCGGCGGATACGCTCGCCAGCGGATAGTTCACATAAAACCGCAGCGGCTCTGACGTGGAGGGCAAACGGTCGCGGTCGCCGCCAAAACGCGCCGTGATCGTACGCCAGCCCGGCATTAAATCGGTTGTGCGCAACTCAGTGCCGGAACCCGCGCTCAGATTGATCTGCTGGCCTTGCAACAAGGTTTCGCCGTCATAAAAAGCGATATTGCCTTGCGGTCGCACCATTGCCGAGTCTTCGAGCGTTCCCATAAAAGCCTGCAAGCGGAACTCCCGCCCCGCCACGTTCCCGTTTTGCGGCAGGATGGAAGAGATGGAAGTTTCAGTGCGTAACTTGCTGATGCTCAGTTGAAAGGTCGTCGTAAGCGTCGCCTGACAATTATCGGTGGCCGTGACCGTCACCGTGGCAACGACCGGGCTGTCGGTCTGATTGAAAGGAGTGAGTTGCGCATGAAAAATCTCGCCGGTCGTCGGGTTGCCTTCAAACGAGCCAAAGACGCCGGGCGTGGCCGTCGCCGTCAAACTCACCAGCGTGCCGTTATCACTCGGCGGCGCGCCGGGCAGATGGCTCAGAGATTGATAGATCAGCCGCGTCACGGCGGCGTAATTGCCCAGCACCGGCGGCGTATTCGCCGTCACCTGAATCGTCACATTCGCCGTCGCGGTGAGCGCGCCATCCGTCACGGTCAGCGTAACGTTGTTCGCTCCTGCCAACGCGCCGCAACCCGCCGCTACGTTGGCCGTAATGGTTCCATTCGTATTGCTGAGATTGGTTAGGGAAAGTCCGTTGGGAATCGTCGTCGCCGTCACCGTGAGATTACCGCGCGGCGATTCGGCGTCGTTCACGGTTGCCAACGTGACAGCCCCGCCCGCCGCGCTGCCTTGCTGGCGCGTGAGTGGCGCGCCCGCCGTAATAGTGGGCGCAGCGTTCGCGCTGTTAATCGTGAGCGTGAAAGTTTGCGTCGCCGTCGCATTGCAATTATCCGTCGCAGTCACCGTGACGGTATAAGTTCCCGCCGGAGCCGCATTCGTCACCGTGACGACGCCCGTCGTCGCATTCACCGCCAGCGTGCCGGTGAAGCCTGCGCCCGCCGTCGCCGTGATGCTGCCAATCGTTCCGTTATCGCTCGGCGGCGTCACGGGCATCACCGTCGTATTCGTTCCCGCATTCATCGTCGTTGCCGGATAAGCGCCAAGTTGCGGCGGCGTATTCGCTGTGACATTCACCGTCAGATTCGCCGTGGCCGTTGCGCCGTCGCCATCGGTCACACGCAACACAATCGTATTCGCGCCCGCCGTCGCATTGCAGCCCGCCGCGACGTTGGCGCTGATCGTGCCGTTGGCGTTGGCGAGGTTCGTGATCGTCAGTCCCGCAGGCACACTCGTCGCGGCTACGGTCAAGCTGCCCGCCGCCGTTTGCGCATCGTTGACCGTAGCGATGCTGACGGCGCTGCCTGCTGCGCTGCCTTGCTGGCGCGTCAACGCAGCCGCCGCCGCAATGGTGGGCGGCGTATTTTGCGAGACGACACCAGTACAGGCGTTGAGCAGGATTTCAACTTTTGCATAACCGCCATTCGCTACGGCAAGGTCAATCTTGCTGTCGCCATTGAAATCGCCGACCGCAAAATCTGTAATTCTGCCCGTATGAGAGCCAAACGGGATATCGTTGCGCATGCCCCAAGTGCCGTTGCCGTTGCCCGGGAAGATGGCAACGCCGAGGCTCAGGTCAGTGCGGGCGATGCCGCCAGAGGCGAGATCAATTTTGCCATCTCCGTTGAAATCGGCTGCGGCAATTGCTTGCACCAAAAAAGTGGTTGCCAACGTCGCGCCAGCGGTGAAGCCGCCCGCACCGTTGCCGAGTAAGGTGGTAACGGTGTTGGCATCGCCATTGGCTACAGCCAGATCGAGTTTGCCATCGCTATTGAAATCCGCGGCGGCCAGTGAGACCGGATAAACCCCTGCGGCAAAATTGGTGGCAGCACCAAAACTGCCTGCGCCATCGCCCAGGAAAATTGAAATGTTATTGGATAACCCATTGGCAGTGACGAAGTCTTGTTTTCCGTCGTGGTTCCAATCGCCGACTTTCACGTAAAGCAAGCTTCCGCCAGCGGGGAACGTATTGACTGATAGAAAGCTACCTGCTCCATTGCCCAGCATCACTGTGGCTAAATTGCTTCGGGTGGTTATGACCAGATCGGTTTTGCCGTCAGCATTGAAATCACCGGTGGCGATGCGAGCCAGTTGGCCTCCGGCGTTGACGCGATAAGGTGCGTTAAACCCGCCTGCGCCGTTATTCAGGCGAATGGTGAGCGAGCCAGTGCCGAATGGATCGGTTGAGACTATATCCAGTTTGTTATCGCTGTTGAGGTCAGCCAGTGCGGCAGCTCCTGAGTTGTCGCCGCCCAGCATAATGCCAGCATTGAATTTCTGAGCGTTGTTGGCCATCAATATCGTTCCGCCATAAGCACCCGAAGAGCCTGCCCCCCAGCTCGAGGTGACAAGATCAAGCCGCCCGTCGTTATTTAAATCACCGGTGGCAATGGTAGCTGGCGGTGCGCCGACACCATAGGTATTGGTCTTGGATTGCAACATCCTCTGCGCGTCGTTAAGCAACACGGTCAAATCATCTGAGTTGCGATTGATCAGCACGAAATCCGTTTTTCCGTCATTGTTAAAATCTCCTGTGGTCGAAAGCCTGGTGGAGTATCCGGCACCGAAATCATTTAGATTGCCGAACTCGCCTGAGCCATTCCCCAGCGCCACTGAAAAATAGCTGATTCCGCCGCCGCCAATGAGCTGGCGAGTTATGGTCAGATCAAGCTTGCTGTCGCCATTCACATCAGTTGCGCCAAGTTCCTGGCTTCCCGGCGTTGTATAACGTTGCGTGACGGTGAAAACGCCTGCTCCGCTATTGGTGAGTACCGCGAGTTTCATCACGCCGCTAAACACGTCGTAAAGCAGTGCGAGATCAGGCTTGCCGTCGCCCGTGAAATCCCCCGCTACGATAGCCGTCGGATCGCTCCCGACCGCATAGTTGACTCTGGGGTTAAAAGCGCCTGCGCCGTTATTGAGGAAAATTGAGACGCTCGCTGCATCGTAATTCGCTACTGACAAATCCAGTTTTCCGTCGCCGTTAAAATCGCCTTGCGCCATCACACTGGGGCGTGGGCCGGCGGTATAACTAAGCGGCGCATTGAATCCGTTGTTGCTGTTCGCAACGCGTAACACGACGGAGCCACCGTTATAGGTTGAAGAAACAATATCGGTCTTGCCGTCGCCATTGAAATCATCGAACAGCGAAACGCCATTGCCGACCGAGGCGGCTGTGGCGATGGTGAGCGGTTGATTGAACATCCCCGCTCCATTGTTAAAAAAGACCATCTGGTCTTGGCTTTGCAGGAATACATCAAGTTTGCCATCGCCATTAAAGTCGGCTGCCTGAAGAATTGGCACGAATCCGGCAGGATAAGGGTAACTAATACCGATCCCGAAGGTTCCGTTGCCGTTGTTGATGAGTAAACTGAGGTCTGCTGCGCTGTTACCGTTGCCGACGTTGGCTACGACCAGATCGGGTTTGCCGTCTCCTGAAAAATCGCGGGCTAGCAATGCCGTAGGCCTCTCACCCGTGCGGTAATAAGCTGGCGGGCCAAAGTCGCCCAAGCCATTCCCAAAATAAACTGCCACTTGCTGCCAGTCTTCTCCTGCAACAGTTTGGCTATGCGTGACAACCAGGTCGAGTTTTCCGTCTCCATTGAAATCGGCAGAGGCGGAAGCCAGTGGCTTGGCAATCCCCGGCAAACGAAGATTGAGGTTCACCTCGAAGCTAGGTATCGCGCAGGGTTGTGCTTGTTGCGCTTCGACATTTATGACAACGGGTTGATGGTTCAATCCGATGAAAGCGGCGATGGCAAAGACCACGCCAATCCGAAGCCAATTTTGAGTATTGCGATTGATGCCAATGAATCGGTTCATTGAGGCGAGCGAGACAAAGCTAGGTTTGAAAGTCATATCGTGTAAATCACTTGGTAGAAAAATTGATCGTAAGCAGCGGCGCGAAGAATCACTGCACGCCAGCGCAAGCCCGCTGCCTGCGCTAGCGTGCAGCGAGTTTCGCTACCGCACATTGACGCGCACCGTGTTGGCAGTTTTGCCGTCCACGTTGAGCGCCACATCAATATCGCCGCGACCCGCCAAGCCGCGCGGCAGGCGTACGTTGATTTGATCGAGTCCCGCCAAGCTGCCTTGCGCACCCGCGAAAAGCACTTCGCCGTTGATGCTGCCGCCCAGCGTAGCGATGACTTCGGTCAGCTCGGTGCGCTGGCGAAAGCCTGTGCCGTAAAGCACGAGGAAGACCTGTTCGTTCGCGTTGCTCAGATCAATCGGTACGGCGACGAATTGATTCGAGGCCGTGTCGAAACGCGCAACGTTTTCATAACGCAGCTTGCCATCGGCGAGTACGCGCAAGGCTTGGGCTGCGGCGAGTCCGCGTCCGTTGCCTGCGGCGGCAAAGAGACCAGGATTGATCTCAGTGATGCGCAAGAGTCCGGTGCTGGTTTCGCCGTTGCTGTTGCGAATCGTGACTGTCGCCGCGCCTGCCGCCACACCCGCTGGAATCAGGCAGTTGATTTGTCCGCTTGAGACAAAGAACAGCGGCACGGCGAATTGCTGATTCGCGCTGTCAGTCAGCGTCACGGTCGTACCCGCCAACGTGGTCGGCAGTGGTACGGTGCGACCGGTGGCGGTGGCCGTCGCCAGATTGACGCCGAAAACCGCCACGATGGAATCAGCCGGAGCCACCGCGCCGCCCCGATAACTCGCCGCCGAAGCGAACGCGGGTGCGTTGCCGCTGACCATATTGCTGACGTTGGTCGTCGCCAATACTTGTTGGGTCGAAGCCGCCGCGTCAGTGGCTTCGCGGGCGATAATGTCGTCGCCGAAAGTGAAGCTCGCATTCGTCACGCCCGCGCCGCCATTGGGCAGGAAGCGCATGCTCAGAATCGAACTGACACCAGCCGGTAAGGTTTGTCC